>NZ_QTNE01000007.1:0-1313 GCF_003603495.1 Bacteroides sp. AM41-16
TGTCTTTTCCTGATTTAGCTAGACGCTTTTTCTTTTTATAACCGATATCAGTAGACGGTTCTTGGAATGTTGTACTGGTTCAGTAGTCACTTCTTCCCAAGCCCTGCTGATATAGTAGACACAGCAAAGTGAGTTGTCCTGATTCTGTTGACAGTCATCCTGCTGCATTTGCAGAGCCCGTGCTTGCTTGTCCGGCAAGACTGGGTGCCCCTAAAAGAGGCATTCTGTCTTTGTCAGGTGCGCTGTCCTGCGCCTTCGCCCGGACTTGCTGTCCGGCTTTGCAAAGATATTGCATCCTTCTTTTTATTGCTACTTGTGGAAGGATATTTTTTCTTCTTCCACATTTTCTTCTGTATTCCCTTCTCCAGATGCGCCACAGCAGGTATTTTATACCCGATACTCATATGCGGTCTGCGATGGTTATAGAAATGTATGTAGCGAGCTATGACATTTCTTGCATGCCCGATGTCGTTGAACCGGCCTCGAGGATGGCTGCTTTCCGCCTTAATAATCCCGTTGATACGTTCCGCAACGGCATTGTCGGTGGGTTTGTAGTCTTCCGTCATACTGATGGCAATGCCATGTTTCTGAAGAAGTGCCACGTATGGGTCGCAACAGTATTGTACGCCACGGTCCGAGTGATGTATCAGGCCCGTAAGATTTTCATCTCCTGTCATTTCAACAGCCTGCTCTATAGCCTGTTGCAATGCATTGATGGTTGCCGATACCCGTAAGGTGTCGGCAAGCACCCATCCCACTATCTTATGGGAGTAGGCATCCGTAATCAGATGCAGATAACAGACTTCACCATTGGCAAGTGGTATATAAGTAATGTCGCTGACCCACAACTGGTTGGCTGAAGTCAAGGTCAGTCCTTTGATTAGGTTCTTCCACTTGTGGTAGCGATGGTTGGAGTTCGTCGTATGCCGGGTCTTGCGGGCAGGAAGCATCAAGCGGTGTTGCCGGAGCAATGCATAAAAGCTGTCCCGCCCAGGCATGAACCCGGCTCCAAAAAGCACGGTGAGCATAATCCACAGTTTGTAACAGCCTATACCCGGATCTTCGATACGGATATCACGGACAGCATCCAGCATGAGACGTTCCCTATGTATCTGACTCTCAATGTCAGCCTTTGACTGGTAGTAGGCTTGACGACAATGGCCAAACAGACGGCAGGCCAACGCAACTTTCAGGTTGCGCTGACTGACCAGTTCCGTTACGATTTGGCCCCAGATTTTTTTCTGATAGGGATGTTGAAGAGTTCTTCAGCACGCGTAATCATCAACTCACGGGCTTCTGTTTCCAGCTTGGAG
>NZ_QTNE01000007.1:1323-196691 GCF_003603495.1 Bacteroides sp. AM41-16
CTTCTGTTTCCAGCTTGGAGAAAGACAGAGCTTTCTCCAGCTCTTTAATGCGCTTTTTTAATTGGGCATTTTCATCTTTGTAGGCTTCCTTGCTGCGATTGGACATATCTGGTGATTCTTGTTCAGAAGGCAAAGATAGCTCTTCTGCTAAATTTGAATACTTTTTAATCCAACTATTTAGCAAGGCAGGGCAACAAATGCCATGTGCCCGGCAAAAGGCATGCTTACTCATACCTGATTGGTAGTAAGAGTGAAGAAAAAACAGTTTTTCATCTTCACGATAAAGCTTTCGTTTTGAAGTCATAATAGTAACACATTTATTAGTTTGTAAATGTGTCTACCTATATCAGGATAAGACAGTAAAAACCGTTACATTCTGGAGTAACGGCTTTTACATTATAGGGTAAACATCCGGTAAATATAATCTGCTGATTATTAGCTTATATATTGTCGGTCGTAACCTTTAGATGCCTTTCGCTTTGAAGGCCAGCGCATACATTCGCATCTGCTTTACCATAGACAGCAGTCCGTTGCTACGGGTGGGCGACAAGTGTTCCTTCAGTCCTATTTTATCAATGAAATAGAGGTCGGCGTTCAGTATCTCATCCGGTGTGTGCCCGGAGAGTACTTTGATAAGCAGTGAAATGATTCCTTTCACAATCAGTGCGTCGCTTTCGGCCTGGAAAATAATTTTTCCGTCCACTTCGTCTGCCTGCAGCCATACGCGGCTCTGGCAACCTTCAATCAGGTTTTGTTCCGTCTTGTATTTTTCGTCGAGCGGTTCCTGCTCGTTTCCTAAATCAATAAGAAGTTGGTACCGGTCCATCCAATCGTCGAAATCATTGAATTCGGCAATTACTTCATCTTGTACTTCGTTGATACTTATCATGGAATTTACTATTTACGATTTACTATTTGATTGTCTATTTCTCATTGTAGATGACTTCGAGCAAGGTCTGTCCCACTGCGTTGAGAGTGCCCTTGTCGATGATGTCCATGGTGTCGTCTATCGTGTGCCAGAAGTCACCGAAGCCGGTGTCGCAGTTCGGGTCATAGTTGATGATGTCTACGCAGGGAATCTGCCGCAGGTTGTATACATACATATGGTCGTCTGTCACTTCGGTGCCTTTTTCTTTGGGGAAGAAGTTGCCGAAGCCCAGGCGGTGGGCTGTGTTCCATATCTTGTTCACGTACTTACCGGCGGTTCTTTGAGAGAACTGTTCCTTGTAGAAGGTGGCGTTCTTTCCACCCACCATGTCGAGCAGGATGCCGTAGCGGGCATTATAGCCGTCTACATGGGGTACTCGTCCCCAATATTGCGAGCCCAGGCACCAAGTGTCGTTCTTGTATGCACCTTGATAGAAGTAGGGGATGCCATAGTCTTCGGCGTCAAAGAAGATGATGTCGATGCCTATGGCTGGAGCCTGCTGCTGTAGTTGGCGGGCCACTTCGAGCAATACGCCCACACCGCTGGCTCCATCGTTCACACCCAGGATGGGGCTGTGATGCTTCGTCTTGTCGGCATCCTGGTCGGCATAAGGACGGCTGTCCCAATGGGCACAGAGCAGTACACGCCTTTTGCTTTCCGGATTATAGGCGCCGATAACATTGCGCGCTTTCAGGATGGTGTTGTCGTAAGCCACCAGGTCGGCATGCTGGTTGTATACTTTGGCGCCGAATTCTTCCAGCTTCTTGGCAAGGAATTCTCCGCAGGCTTTGTGGGCGGCGGTGTTGGGCACGCGCGGACCAAAATCCGCTTGGGTCTGTATGTATTGATATGCACTGTCTGCACTGAACTGAGGCACTTGGACAGTCGCTTTGGTCGCATCGCCCTCACTGTCATTATCGGCTGCAGACTTGCTGCTGTTGTTGCTGCATGCCACTATCGCTACAATCAGCAACAGCAGCAACGGGATGAATGTATAATTCCGTTTCATTCTCTTTCTGTATTAAAACTTAGTTTCACTTCTTTCTTTCCAACTTTCAGTGTTACCGCAGCGCCGTTTATCAGCGGTACATTCATGCTGACATGTCCGACGGGAAAATCGAAACATATCGGGTAATCGTATTCCTTCACCAAATCGGCCAATGCGCCATATAGGTCTTTTCCCAGGGACTTGTTCTCCTCGTATTCGGTGAATTGTCCGATGATGAGGCCGGAAAGCTTGTCGAGGACACCTCCCAGTTTGAGATTGTACATCATGCGTTCCACCGCATGTGGGCGTTCTCCCACATCTTCGATGAAGAGGATGGTGCCTTCGGCGGGAATATCGTAAGGAGTACCACGCAGCCCGTAGAACACAGACAAATTGCCGCCGCGCAACACGCCTTTTCCCTCTCCCTTATGATTTAGTTTGTGCCCCGGGCAGACATAACTGAATGCTTCGGTTCCTCCCAATGCCTGCCCGAATAGTATATCCTTCAGTGCTTGTGTGCAGAAGTCGTCTTCCGGTTCTACTGTGAGATGGCGCGCCATGGGGGCGTGCAACGACGCGAAGCCATTCTGCTGGAACAGATTATGGAGGGCGGTGATGTCACTGAATCCGATGAGCCATTTGGGATGCTGCCTGAACTTGGTAAAATCCAGTTTGCCTATCAGATGCACGGCTCCGTAACCGCCCCGACTACAGAATATGACTTTGGCTTCTTCATCGTCCATGGCTTCCTGCAGGTCCTCGAGGCGTTGCCGGATATTTCCTGCATACGTTCCGTTGGAACTCCCCGCGTGCTTTGCGAATACGACTTCCAGCCCCCAGGACTTCAAACGTTTGTAGGCGCCTTTCAGGAAAGATTTGTCAATCTTGCTGGAAGGGGAGAGAACAATGACACGGTCACCTTCCTGCAGATACGGAGGGAAAATAAGACTACCCATATATATTATCAATCTATTTTGGGCAAAAGTACACAATTCACCACAGATATCACAGATTAACACGGATTTTTAACAGAAGAGAGGGAGGTTATATATGATATATAATCAACAGAGTAATTCAAATTCTGTTCAAATCCGTGTCAATCTGTGTAATCTGTGGTGAACATATCAAAATGATATTAAACATATAAAATTTCAACGGGGCAAATGCTGTATTTCTCGACATTTTTTTAGATATTTGCTAAAAATCTAACGTTATGGAACCGATACGGAACTTTGCCCAGTTAACAGCCCACCTGAAAACCTTGAATAAGAGGAAACGTATTGCGGTAGTCTGTGCCAATGACCCTAATACAGAATATGCCATATCCCGTGCCTTGGAGGAGGGGATTGCGGAATTTCTGATGATTGGCGATTCTGCCATATTGGAAAAATATCCCACTTTGAAGAAATATCCTCAATATGTCAGTACCTTGCATATAGAAGATTCCGATGAGGCTGCACGTGAGGCGGTGCGTATCGTACGCGAGGGTGGAGCGGACATCCTGATGAAAGGCATCATCAATACCGACAATTTGCTACGTGCCATTCTGGACAAGGAACATGGTTTGTTGCCTAAAGGAAAGATTCTGACCCATCTGGCCGTGATGCAGATACCTACTTACGATAAACTGCTCTTTTTCTCCGATGCTGCGGTCATTCCCCGCCCGACACTGCAACAGCGCATTGAAATGATTTGGTATGCCATCCATACTTGCCGCCATTTCGGGATAGAGCAGCCACGCATCGCGCTGATTCATTGCACGGAGAAGGTTAGCGCCAAATTCCCCCATTCATTGGACTATGTGAATATTGTAGAACTGGCGGAAGCCGGAGAGTTCGGCAATGTCATCATCGACGGCCCGCTGGATGTGAAGACCTCTTGTGAGAAGACGAGCGGTAACATCAAAGGCATTGTATCACCGATTGACGGGGAGGCGGATGTGTTGATATTCCCAAACATCGAATCGGGCAATGCTTTTTATAAGGCTGTATCTCTGTTTTCTCATGCCGATATGGCCGGGTTGCTGCAAGGACCCTCATGTCCGGTGGTATTACCGTCGCGTAGCGATTCCGGTTTGTCCAAATATTACAGCATTGCCATGGCTTGCCTGACCAGCGGGGTGAAAGAACCTTGATTGTAATTAGTAATTTGTAGTTCGTAATTTGTAAATCGTAATCAATGAAAATACTGGCAGTAAATCCCGGTTCCACCTCGACAAAAATTGCTGTCTATGAGGATGAAACTCCCCGTCTGGTACTCAACATCCGGCATTCGGTGGAGGAGCTTTCCCAATTTCCCCGCATCATCGACCAGTTCGAATTCCGCAAGCACTTGGTGCTGGAAGCGCTGGAGGCCAATGACATTCCCTTTAAGTTCGATGCCATCGTCGGCCGTGGGGGATTGTTGAAACCCATTCCTGGCGGTGTGTATGCCGTGAACGATGCCATGTTGGACGATATGCTCCACGCCATGCGTACCCACGCCTGCAACTTAGGTTGTCTGATAGCCCACGAACTTGCCGCCATGCTGCCCGGCTGCCCCTCTTTCATAGCCGATCCCGGCGTGGTGGACGAACTGGACGATGTGGCACGCATCACCGGTTCGCCTCTGATGCCCAGCATCACCATCTGGCACGCCTTGAACCAGCGAGCCATCGCCCGGCGCTATGCTGCCGAGCGTAGTGCCCTGCAGCCCGAAGCTCCCGTGCATTACGAAGACCTCAATCTGATTGTCTGTCACTTGGGTGGAGGCGTTTCCGTAGGAGTCCACCGCCACGGCCGTGCGGTGGACGTGCCCAATGCCCTCGACGGTTTCGGTCCTTTTTCGCCCGAACGTGCAGGTACCCTGCCCGCCGGGCAACTGATAGACCTTTGTCACTCGGGGCGTTACACTACCGAAGAACTGAAGAAACGTATTTCCGGCAAGGCGGGACTTGCCGCCCATTTGGGTACTACCGACATTCCCGCCATAGAGAGGCGCATCGCTGAGGGAGACACCCATGCCGCTTTGGTGCTTGATGCCATGATTTACCGCATTGCCAAGGAGATAGGCGGTGCTGCTGTTGTGCTTTATGGCAAGGTGGACGCCATTCTGCTTACGGGAGGTATGGCACATTCCGAGTACATCACTTCGCGGTTGCAGGAGCGCGTGTCTTTCCTTGCTCCCGTCCACGTCTATCCCGGAGAAGACGAATTGGAAGCATTGGTAATGAATGCGCTGGGAGCTTTGCGTGGAGAGCTTCCGGTGCAGGTTTACCGATAATAATCATATCGCTTTTGTTCTTCATGAAAGTGTCATAACTCACCACAGATTACACAGATTCACACAGATAAATATGTCAGATATCAATAAACTAAAAAAATCTGCGTGAATCTGTGTAATCTGTGGTGAGTTATGACATATATGGAATCCCGGTTTACTTACCGTAATCGTCGTACATCATCAACAGATGTGAGGAGCTCCAGCTGAAATGGGGAGCTTTCAGGCGTTCGCCGGTATGGGTTCCGTAGTTCTCGTGGATGGGAGCACCCTCTTTCAGCCCACTCAGGCGGTCGAAGACTTGCAGCGTATATTCATCTGCCAGCCGGTTGTAGCCGTAGTTGCGCAGTCCGCGGATGGCAAAGTAGGTTTGGTCCAGCCAGATGGGGCCACGCCAGTAGCCGCGCGGATTGTATTTGGGATTGTCGGCGGCAATGGTCGGGAAGGGGATATACGTGGAGAACTTTGCCGTATCTTGAAGCATGGGCAGCATGCTGTCCACTTGCGCTTGTGTGGCAATCCGGGTCCACAACGGAGTGTAGGCTTCGCAGCCCGGCTCTTCGATGAATGAACCGTCCTTCAGGCGGCGATCGCAGAAGAAGTTGATGTTCTTGTCAAAGAAATAGTCGGCTACCTGGCTACTGTAGTCCGGTGCGTCGAAAGGTATCTTCAGCAGGCTGGAGAATTTCTTCAGCAGTTTGCATTCCAGTGCCAGATAAGCGTTCAAGTCCACACTCTCCTGATCCATACTCCAGGCATCCTCGTAGCCTTCGTTTTTCAGCATCACGGCGCCGTCAAAACGGATGGCGTTGTCCATGCCGCTTTCCCAGGCGGCAGCTTCCAGTGTTCCGTCGGTAGCACCGTACTCGCACATGCCATTGCGGTTGTGGTCGCGCTTCTCGTACCACCATCTATAATAGGAGAGCAGTTGCGGATACATCTCGGCAACGAAGGCGGTGTCACCCGTATGGGTAAATATTTCATCGACAGCCCAGCATACCAAGGGAGGCTTGCTGTCACGGGCATTGTTCTCGGAGGGGTCGGTGTAGATACAGTCGATAATCATGCCGTCCGGTTGCTGGTAGTCGAACATGGCTCGGATGTTGTTCTTGGCCAGTTCGGGGTCGAATTTGGCGGTTCCGGCACTGAAGCGCCAGCTATCCCATGCCCAAAAGCCGACGAAATAGCCTACGGCATGGCTCGGGATGATACCTTCGTGAAGCAATCCACCGCGGTGTGTCCGCCAATTGGAGATGAGCGTGGTGACGGCTTTCACGGCGATACGGTCATATTCGGGCTTCATGTCCTTGCGCAGTATCTTGGTGAGGTAACCTTCCCAACGTTCGGCATTGGCTTGCAGGGCGGGGGCGGGATTGTTGAGCAGGCTCGGCAGGTTTTGCAGGTTGGCAGTCATCTCTTTTTCGGAAGTGAAGAAAGAGATGGCTACGTTGACAGGGTAGCGCGGAGAGCGGACGAGGGCTGTATAGTTATTGTCGGTCTTGGCCAGCTCTACATTAGGAGTGAAGGTCACGGTTACGGTTTCGCCACTGGGATGACGGGCGATGACGGAGTTCTGTTCTACGCTGACGGTGATGTCTTTGCCCCATTGGCTACCGGAGAGCAGCAGGTCTTCAGCCGTGTCGGCTTCGATGCGCAGCAAGGCGGTCGAGGCACTTGTGAAGTTGAGCCGTTGCGTGATGCTCCCGTGGGTGGAATGTGCCGACATATAGAGCTCGCCGGGGTAATAGCAAGTGGAATCCGGAACAAAAATCTCTTGTGTATCTTTGGCAAAGCTTACGACGGCGGCTGACTGTGCCATCCACTGGCGGCGGAACATATCGAGGCTGAAGGGGCCGCAGAAGCCGTTGACCCATTGTTGCCGTTCGGGCAGCGTGAAGCCCATCCACGAGCCGGCGTCGGTGAACCAACCATAGCAGCGGTGCAGGGTGTCGGGAGTGTAGGAGATGTCCAGTATGTCGGCGAAGGCATACCGTTTCTCCGTAGTGCTTTTCATGCCGGGGGTGCAGGCTGCGATGCCTGCGGCCAACAATGTGAAGCAGAGTATGCGTATAAATTTGTATTTCATATGAATGAGGTATTTAACGGTTATTTGTGCGCTTGTTCCGCTGCATCATCCTCCGGTGCGAGAGGGGCGAGCGTGAAGCTGTATTTCCATTCGTGCGGAGTGATGGTGTACTCGGGATGAACTTGTGCTCCCCAGGTATTGTCACCGCCTACGCCCATCTGCTTGTGGTCGATGTTGAGCCATATCATATCTTTCTTCTGGATGCTTCCACCGTGGCGGCGCTCCATCTGTGAGGGACGGTATTCAATGTCCTCCATCGGGAAGTTCCAGGCGCTTACGCTCAACGGTTCCTCGCCCACTACCAGCATACCTTCACCGGCAGCATTGCGCAGGGCCACCCAGCGTACGTCACAATGATTGGCCGTCTCTTGGGCACGTACATACGGATGGAATTGTTCCCACACCGTGGCGTTGTAGAGGCCTATCAATGCTCCCGTCTTGCGGTCGGCGTACGTCTCTTGCGGACCACGGCCCAACCAGGTCATCATTTCATATTCGGCAGGGAGTATCATGCGCATGCCCAGACGAGGCATCTCGCTCAATGGCTTCTTGCCGGGGGTGAAGTGCATGGTTACCTGAACCTTGCCGTCGGGAGTGATTGTGTAGAGAGTCTGCAAATCAGCATCTTGTTCTTCCATGCGGTAGGTCGCAGTGACAGTAGCCGTTTGTCCGGCTTCTGCAACTTCGATGTTCTGCAGTTTGGCATCGCGTCCGGCGTTTCTCCAGGTGCCGCAGCGTATCAGGTGCCCATTTGGAATATCATTATCGGTCAACGGGCGCCAGAAGTTGGGTTGCAGCCCTTCCTTAATCAGATTCTTTCCGTTGTAGTTCAGCTCTGTCATTTCACCGTTTCGGGTAGAGAAAGCTACCTGGAAGTTATTGCCTTTCACGGTCAATGCTTCGTTGTTGCGGTTTACGGTCAACGTTCCCTCCACCGGCTGAACGGTTTTGGCTGACGGGACGGAAGGCAGTTCCCATTGTTCGATGGCAACCTCGTGTCCTTTCGGTACTAATGGCGCTTCGTGCTTGGTGAATGCACGAAGTGTGAGGAAATACTCCTTGCCGTCGGCAGGCAGCGCTTTCAGTGGCAATTCTATGTTGGCAGAGTTTTTGGGAGCAATCTTGGGGAAATCCATCTCACCGTTCTGAACGGTCTTGCCGTCGCATTCCACTGCCCAGCGGAGGGTATATCCTTCCAATCCGATGAAATCGTGCCAGTTGGTGACCTTTATCTTGTTCGGGGTGAAGGCAAGCGGTTCGAAGTGGATGTATTGCAATACCTTCTTCACTTCGTAGATGTGCGGGTGCGGGGTGCGGTCGGCAGCAACCAGGCCGTTGGCACAGAAGTTGGAGTCGTTGACGACACCTACAAATCCCATGTCGCCGCCAAAAGCCCAGATGTCGCGCTGGTTCTCGTCCTTGATGGCAAACGTCTGGTCCACCCAGTCCCAAATGAAACCGCCTTGCAGCTGGTCGTACTTGTAAATCAAGTCCCAGTAGTCCTGGAAGTTACCTACACTGTTACCCATGGCATGGGCATATTCGCAGAGAATCATGGGGCGGGCATCACGCTGGTTCACGTGTTGGCGCAACCTCCAGATGCGTGCGTACATGGGGCAATAGATGTCGCTCTTGGAGTTGTAGCCACCCCCTTCATATTGTACGGGACGGGTGGGGTCTATCTTCTTGGTATAGTCATACAGAGTTTCGAAGTGCTTGCCGTAGCCCGACTCGTTGCCCATGGACCAAGTCACGATGGCAGAGTAGTTGCGGTCGCGTGCAATCATACGGCTCATCCGCTGCATGAAAGGCACCTCCCAGTCGGGATAGTTGGCAAGGGTCTCATCCTTGTGGAACATCATGCCATGGCTCTCGATGTTGGCTTCGTCTACCATATAAAGTCCGAATTCTGTGCAAAGCTCGTACCACGCATAGTTGTTCGGGTAGTGGCAGTTGCGTACACCGTTCAGGTTGAACTGCTTCATCAGCTGGATGTCGTGTATCATGGACCCCACGGTGATGGTACGTCCCTTGTGCGGGTCGTGCTCGTGACGGTTCACCCCCTTGAAGAGGACGGCCTGGCCGTTAATCATCTGCATGCCGTTCATCATTTCCACGGTACGGAAGCCAAAAAGGTGCGTAAAGGATTCCTGCGGTTTCCCTTGTGCATCAAAGGTGCTGACTACCAGCGTGTAGGTGTTCGGTGTTTCGGCATTCCAGGCTCGTGCATTCGTGAACACTTGCTGCTGGGTAAACAAAGTGTCTGTGGCAGAGGTTATGGACTTTTTCCGGTCATAGATAACCTTGTCCCTGTCCATTACCTTCACTTCCACCGTTTCTCCGGCTTTAGGCTGATGGAGGAATACATCCAGCTTTAGTTCGCCATCCTTGTAGTTGTTTATCAGTTCCGCTGTCATCCGGAAGTCCTTGACGCGGCTCTGGGGGCGGGCGTAGAGATAAACACTCCGTTCGATGCCGCTGTATTTCCAGTAGTCCTGGCCTTCCAGGTAGGAACCGTCGCTATAACGGAATACTTTTACAGCTAGTCTGTTGTTGCCCTTCTTCAGCAGCTTGGTGATGTTGAAGTGCGACGGCAGGCGGCTGTCCTCAGCATAACCCGCCAATTCGCCGTTTACCCATACATAGTAGGCAGACTCCACTCCTTCGAAATCGAGGAAAACGTCCATGCCTTCCCAACCTGCCGGGACGGTGAATTCGCGGATATAAGCGCCTACGGGGTTGTAGTCGGCAGGCACGTAGGGCGGATTGGGTGGGAACGGATAACGGGTATCTGTATAGATGGGCGCATCGAACCCTTGCAGCTCCCAGCTTCCAGGAACTTCTATTTTGCTCCACTTGCGGGTACTGAATCCGGGCTTGTGGAAGTCTTTGGGGCAGAGGTCATTGTTCTTTGAGAAAAGGAATTTCCAGGTGCCGTCCAGCGTGATGCGGCGTTCTGTTGCAGGATTTACGTCGAACCGTACGTCGGCAGGCAAGGCACGTTGTTTCAGTGCGTTGGCTTCATTCGTGAATGGAGTGAAGTGGGCGTGCATCGGCTCTCTGTTCATTTCGTTGACTTGCGGGTTCTGCCACGGCTCGTTGTCGGCCAGGGCATCGGTGCAAAGCAGCGAAGAAAGGAGAAAGGTATAAAGTTTGGTTTTCATTATTAATAGGATTTAGTGATATAAAAATGGCTCTTGTCAGAGACCGGTGTCTGTCAAAAGAGGGTAAAAGCCCTATATCGAGCAGAACAATGTCACCAGGAACGGAACGCTGAAATCGACCACAAACCCGTGGAAGATGGAAACCACTACAAACTGCTGTCCGGCTGTCCGTGTGATGATGGGTAGTGTGGTGTCCATCGTCGTGGCTCCTCCGGCAGAGATGGGGGCAAGGTTTCCGAACCATCGTACCAGCAACGGGGCGGCTAGCAGTGTCAGAATCTCCCGGCTGATATTGGCAAGCAGGGCGATGGTGCCCAGCTCGGCTCCCTTGTATTCGGTAATGAAGATGCTGGAGAGCGAGTAATAGCCGAATCCCGAGCCTACGGCCAGACAGTCCGTTATAGAACGGTGTGTCAGAATCAGACTGACGGCTGCCGAACCAGCCAGTGTTCCCAGTATCGTCATGATGGGCAGGAATACCAGTCGCGGATTGAGTGAACGGAAGTTCTTCAGGGTCTGCGGGTCGTTGCCTACGCTCAACCCTACACTGAACATCAGCGCGCAAAGCGCGTAGTAGCTGATATTGGTTTCTGCAATATCAAAAGGCAGCAGATGGCACACACCACAAATCGTACCCAATACAAAAAAGCCCACAATGATAAGACTTCCTTTCATGCCCTGCCTCCTTTCCTTTTATACAAGGCTCTCCAGAGTGCCCAAGCAGCGATAACACTTCCCAAGGTCCCTCCCAGGGTGAGTATCACAGCTTCAAGACCTATGGTATGGAGCCCCTTGATGATTTGCTCGTTGCTTCCGACCTCGATGCCGAGGATAAACAGCAGCAGCCAGATGAGCAGGGTGATGATTTGGTGGATTTTCTTTAAGTCCCGTTTCCGTAAGAGATAGCCCAACAGCATTCCCGTGAGCATTAGTCCGATGATTGTAAACATATCTATGTCGTTTTTTAGTGGCAAAGATAGTATGGTCTATTTTTGCAGGTGCAAAGATAAAGCTTTCAAAGTAAACGAGGCGGCATTGCCGGGGCGAATGCCGCCTCGATATACTATTTGGAGAAAAGGATTATTCGTTTATTTCATTGTTGGTCTGAATCTCCATCAGAGGAATGGGCAGGAAGGAGTGGGTAGATGCACTGAATCCGGTTCTGCCGTCAGCCTTCATGGCTTCGTCCAGTTTGCCCCAACGACGGAGGTCGTAGAAGCGTGAGTTTTCCAGTGTGAATTCCACCAGACGTTCATGCTCAATTTGCGCTTTAACAGCAGCTTGGTCACTTCCGGTCATGGCAGGCAGCTTGCCGTGCACGCTACGTACTTCGTTAATCAATGGAATGGCTTTTTCTGGATGACCTTGTTCATTGTAGACTTCAGCCTTCATCAGCAATACATTGGCATAACGCATCAGTGGCATGTTGGTACCTACGTAGTTTTGTGCGTAGTCGCTCCAAGTTGAAGGCATGTATTTACGGTAATTATATCGGGTGGCGGAATTCTCATCATAGATGTCATCGTAATTGTACCCCAGGATGTGCCCGCCTTCGTAGTAATACGGATCATCAAACATCATGGAACCATAGGCACGGGCATCGTACATGTTACCTTCGGCAATGCGTCCTTCTTTCAGAAATTCGTTGTACATCATGTCGCTGACACGGATTTCGTCCCAACCGGACATGCTGCCCGGAGCCACCCAGAAGTGGAGTACGTGCTTGTGGAAAGTACCGTCGGCCGTACTGTTGGTAAACTGAAGTTCCAGAATGGACTCTTTGCAATTTTTGTTGGTTCCGTCGAACATGCTTCCGTAGTCGGACTCCAGTTCGTAGCCGGTCACTTTGTTGAAAGCGGCTTCTGCCAGCCCCAGGTATTCGGCCTTTTTGTCACTTTCTTCATAAGCACGGGTCAAGTAAGCCCATCCCAGGTAAGAGTAGGCTGCTCCTTTGGTTACACGTCCCGCTTCGGAAGAAGGGCGGTCTTGTGGCAGCATGCTGCCTGCTTTGTCCAGTTCAGTACAGATAAAGTCCCATGCTTCCGTTCTGGTAGACAATGCTTTGTGAGTCTGGGATTCTCCGGTCAGATATTCATTGCGGATAATGATTTTCTCCCAGCTCATAATCAGTTTGAAATGATAGTAGGCACGCAGGAACAGAGCTTCGCCCGTAAGATGGTTCTCGTCATCGGCACTCATCTTCTCACCGCTGGTCTGTACTTTGTCAATACCGTATAATACGTTGTTGGCGTAGTTGATGCCATTGTAATTGTTCATCCAGTATTCTTTGATGCTGGAGTTCTCATTGTTGTAGGTGAATCCGTACAATGCAGCCCATTCCGGATAGTTGTTGACGTCCTGGCCTTTTACCATCTCATCGCTACGGAAGGTTTCCACAACAAACTTGACTTCTGCAACCGTGTAAGAGCCGGTGCGGTTATCCAGCTGGCCATATACCGCTGATAGACCTGCCTCTACATCGGCTTTATCTCTCCAGTATTTGTCTGTAGAAAAGTCGGGAGACTCTGTCGTCAGGAAATCATCGCATCCTGCCAGTAAGGCGGCGCATAAGAAAGAGGCTATATATATAATTTTTTTCATTGTCTTCTTGTTTTTAATGGTGATTAGAATGTAACTTGCAGACCTACTACAAATGAGCGGGTGAACGGGTATACAAAGGAGTCTACACCGGTGTCCAGAATGCTTGAAGAGAATTCAGGGTCGATACCGGAATATTTAGTGATGGTAAAGAGATTCTCTCCACTGACATAGAGGCGGCATTTTTCAAGATACATTTTCTTAGCTAAAGCTCTGGACAAGCTGTATCCTAACTGCAACTGGCGAAGGCGGACGAAGTTACCGTTTTCGAGGAAGCGATCGGATTCACGGGTATTTTCATTCGGGTCACCCAGTACAGCTCTTGGCATACTTGTTCCTGCGTTTTGCGGTGTCCATGCATTCATGGTGCTTGTGAAGTAGTTTCTACCGGCGTCCATTCCTTCATAATACAGACGGTTTACGTTGTAGAGTTTGTGCCCCCATGCACTGCCAAACTGGAAGGAAAGGTCAAAGTTCTTATAGGAACCGCTGAATGACAAGTTGGCTTCCACCTTGGGAATACCGGAACCGGAATATACCTTGTCGCCGGAGTCGATGCTTCCATTGCCGTCTACATCCTTGAAGCGGATATCACCGGCTTTGGCACTCGGCTGGAGACGTTCGCCTGCACTGTTTACGTAAGCAGCAGCTTCTGCATCAGTCTGGAATATGCCGTCAGTCTGATACAGCCAGAAGCTGGCTACCGGATAACCTTTCAGTGTTTGGGTTACGAAGTGGCCGTCACCCTTCCAGGCAGAACCATAAAGTACCTGGTTCGGGTCTGCCTTCAACATTTCGTTGTGGATGGTAGAAAGGTTGAAACCGATATTATAGTCGAAACCGTTGATGTTGTCTCCATAGTTCAATTCAAGCTCGAAACCTTTGTTTACCATCTTTCCTACGTTGACAGTAGGATTGTAGATACCTGCAGAAGGCGGCATGACTTTTTCAATCAGTAAGTCTTCCGTTGTGTTGTAATAGTAGTTAAGGCTACCGCTCAACTTATTGTTGAAAAGACCGAAGTCGAAACCGATGTTTTTGGTATCGGTAGTTTCCCAACGCAAATCGTCGTTTACCAGATAGAGGTTGGACATGCCGGCCCAAGGATTACCACCTTGTATGTAGCTCATCCATTGGGTGTTGCTGTTACTCATTGTTGGCGCATAATAGTAGCCCAGTGCACTCTCGCTACCCAGGCGTCCCCAGCTGGCGCGGAACTTCAAGTTGCTGATAGGGGTGTTTTTGGGGAAGAAATCTTCCTCGCTGATTCTCCATCCCACTGCTACGGAAGGGAAGGTACCCCAACGGTTGTTTTTACCGAACTTGGAAGAGCCGTCGGAACGTACAGTCACTTGCAGCAAGTAACGGCTGGCGTATGAATAGTTGAAGCGTCCGAAGAAAGAAGCGCGGTTGTAATCGTAGAAAGTACCTGTGCCGGCAAATGTACCGCCGATACCTGCATCGATTGTGGGAGATGTCGGGTCGAAGAATCCGCCGGGAACCTCGCTGGAACTCAGACTGCCGCCTACTACATCATATTCGGTTTTCTTGCCTTCCACGCTGACAGAACTTTTATCCTGATGGGCGGAAATGATGGAGTTACCTACCATGGCAGTAACGGAGTGCTTGCCGAAGTCTTTCATGAAGGTCAATACATTCTCGAATGTTTGCTTACGATAGTATGAGTTGTACTCGTAGTTATAAGGATAGAGGCTCGGCTCTTGTGCATTGGCTTCGTATTTGGCACGATGATAACGGTCGTTGTAGTAGTAACCGTCGTACGTATAGCTTGTTTTGAATGTAAGCCACGGGGCGAGCTTCATGGTCAGACCGATATTGCCGGTAATGTCGTAGCCCGTATATTTTCTGTCTTTGTAATGGTCGTCTGCCATGACATTACGGTTGGTTGGGAATTCCATCTTGGTACCGTCTACCGACATGTCGGTCAGACCGTATCCGTATGTCTGGTTTTCGTCGTAAACGGGCACCAGTGGCGAAATGGAGTACATTTCTTTCAAGGAATACTGGGGCTGTTTGCTTTGTGTGACCTTGAAGTTCAAGCTCGCATCGAAATCAAAGATATATTTGTGCGCATTCAGTTTCAGGCGGGCATTATCCTGGATGTAAGAGTTACCCTTAAAGATACCCTTCTCGTCGGCATGCCCATAAGAAAGTGAATATTTGGCAACTTCAGAACCTCCGATGAGGTTTACATAATAGTTCTGTGCGATACCGGTACGGAGCATTTCATCCTGCCAGTTTGTATCGGCACCGGTAGGGTTCTGTCCATTCTTGTACGTAAGATAAGCGGGCTTGTTTGTTCCTGCATTCTCGTACATCATGTTGTGCACTTTCAAGTAGCCGTCTGCATTGAGCATGTCGAACTTCTTGGCTACCGAGTTGACCGTCATATACGTATTAAAGGAAACTTTCAGCTCTCCTTCCTTTCCGTTCTTGGTAGAAACGATGACTACACCATTGGCGGCCACAGAACCGTAAATGGCAGCGGCGGCACCATCTTTCAGGATTTCCATGGATTCGATATCCTGCGGATTGATGGTGTTGATGTCACCAGGATACCCGTCGATGATGTAAAGCGGCTCATTGTCACCCATAGTCTTGATACCACGGATTTTTACAGAAATGCTTGCACCTGCATTACCTCCCGATTTCAAAACGCTTACACCGGCAATTTTACCTTGCAGTGCTTCGGTTGCGCTGGTAGTGGCACGCTTCATCAAATCTTCCGCTTTCACCGAAGAAATGGCACCGGTCATATCACTCTTCTTCATCGTACCGTAACCTACGACTACGACTTCATCCAGCATTTCAGAATCATCTTTCAATGCTATTTTGATGTTCTTCTGCCCGTTGAGGGGAATTTCCTGGGTTACATAACCCACATAAGAGATTACCATAGTTGCTTTGGGAGAGACTGTCAACGTAAAGTTGCCGTCAACGTCGGTGATGCAACCATTACTGGTTCCTTTTTCCAGGACACTGGCACCGATAAGAGATTCTCCTTTGGTATCGGTTACGGTACCGGTTAGCTGGATGGTTTGCGCTAATGCACTTAGCGGCGCTAGACATACAAAGAGTAAGGCAAGTAGTAATACTCTTTGCATTGAGAAATACTGTTTAATTTTACCCATGTGTGATAAAGTTTTTTAAGGTTAATACTTTGTTTTTCACAAGGGCAAAGGAAGCGATATAATTAAAAGGTTGGCTATGACCTTTATCTATAAAATATCTACAAAGGGGGTTGAAAGTACTGTTATTTAATCTACAATCCGATTGCTAAATCGTTGAATAATAGTATTATATTCTAATATGATCTATCTACAAGAGAGCTTTTCTCTTTGGCTTCGTTTTTAGAAACTCTGAAGGTATTCAACCAAGTCTTCTTCTGTGGATAAGTTCAAAGATTTGCGTAAACGATACCGGTTCATATTGATTGTTTTGGGAATGGTACCGGTTATCATGGAGATTTCTTTGGTTGACAGATTGACGCGTAATAGAGTTGCTAGGTATTTTTCACCTTGCGTCAGATTAGGATGCTTTAGTGCGAGCCGGTCCAGGAATTCCTTGTTCTTTTCTTCTATATTCAGCAATAAGCTACTGTTTGTCTTATCTCCGCTTTGATATTGGCTGATGAAGGCATTCACTTTCTTCAGGTGGGGAATGAGTGTTTGGTTATCCATTTTATAACCCTCTTTAATCATTCCACGTATCTTGTCGAGTAGCTCATTGCGGCTTCTTAGGAACACGGCAAAGCTGGTAACCTCCTGGCGGCTGTCATCCAAAGCACTCTGCACGTTTTTCAGTTCCATTTCTTGCTGTTGTAGTTTCAGTTCGGATACTTCGCGTTCGGAGAGTTCCAGCTGATAGCGGGTTTCAATCAGTTGCAGGTCTTTTCTACGTTTATACCATTTATATAAGAAGATACTGACAGCCAAACCGAGAATAAGTATGCTGCCCAAGAGCCATAGATTGCGTTTCAGCAGTTCTATTTCATAGATTTGTTCCTGCATTTCAGTGGCATGCTTCTGGTCTTGATATCTTTTATAGGAGATTTCCTGCTCAATGTTACGCAGCTTGTTACTGCTTTGTAGCTCTTTGCTCAGGTGCTGCATTTTCTCCAGGTATTTATAGGCTTGGGCATAGTCACCTATAGCTGCATATACCATGGACGAATATTCGTAATTGTCGCAAATCAGTTCGCGGGCTCCGATGTTGTGGGCATACTCGTAGGCTTTATGCAAGGCTTCCAAGGCTTTGGAGTATTGCTTGTCATAGTAATACTGTTTCCCCATGTTGTTATAGTTTTCGCCAAGAGACCATTGGGCGTCCAGATTCTTGTTGATGGTGATGGCTTCCTGGATGAAAGAAAGTTTCTCTTCCGTATTTCCCCGGTACAGACAGAGGTTGTTCAGGTTGGTTGCAATCTCTTTCAGGTTTCGTTGGGCACGGTTGATGGCCAGCGCACGCTGGAAGAAACGCTCGGCAACGGTAAATTCACTCATGAAGTGGTGCATTACTCCACGTTCGTTATAGCATCCGGCCACAGAGGTGGAATCGCCGATGGATTTGAAGATGGAGGTTGCTTTGTCGTTCAGTTCAATGGCTTTGTTGTAATCGCCTAGTTTGCTGTATACACGCCCCATCAAGGAGCAGAGTTGTGCCATTTGTTTTTTGTTGGTGGGATGGATATATTTTTGGGTGTCATAAAGATTCTTGATACTTAGGTCGAAGTTCCCCAACAATTGTTCGGCTTGACAGTAGAGAATCATAGCTTGTGCGCGGACCTCACTGGGCTCATCTTCGGGAAACAAGGCAGAAGCCTGAGCTGCATAGTAGGAAGCTTGTTTGGGGTTGTTGTACAGGTATTTCTGTGCTTGGTCAATCAATTTCTGTGCTTGCTGCATGTCTTGAGCTTGCAGTGGGGCAGCTGCTGACAGAAGACATACGAGTAGTAGACATAGGTTTTTCTTCATGGCATCGTCTTGTTTCTGCAAATTTAATTAATTCTTCTTAGAAGTCCGGTTTCCCTCCAAAAAGATTTATCTTTGTGCCTCAAAGATAGCGATATATATGTTATTACCTTATTTGAATAAAGATTTGATAGAGGCAGGATGCGATGAGGCCGGTCGCGGCTGTCTGGCCGGTGCGGTCTATGCCGCTGCTGTTATTCTGCCAACGGACTTTAAGAATGAACTTTTGAACGACTCCAAGCAGCTGACGGAAAAGCAACGCTATACCTTGCGTGAAGTGATTGAAAAAGAGGCTCTGGCATGGGCGGTGGGCGTCGTCTCTCCCGAAGAAATTGACAAAATCAATATTCTCAATGCCTCCTTTCTTGCCATGCACCGTGCTGTTGACCAACTGAATGTCCGTCCGCAACATCTGCTGATAGACGGCAACCGCTTTAAAAAATATCGGGACTTGCCGCATACTACCGTAGTCAAAGGAGACGGGAAGTACCTTTCCATCGCTGCCGCCTCCATCTTGGCAAAGACCTATCGTGATGACTACATGAACCGCCTTCACGAGGAATATCCGTATTATGACTGGAATCATAACAAGGGGTATCCCACCAGAAAACATCGTGCCGCCATTGCCGAGCGGGGCACTACACCCTATCATCGCTTGACGTTCAATCTTTTGGGGGATGGGCAGTTGTCGCTGAACTTCGGACAATGATGCTGTTTAGAACCACTTAATCCTTCTGAACCATACGAATGTCACTGCTGATAATATTGCCGACAAAAGTATGATGAAAATAAACGCGTGCGGAAAACTCTCCAGGTGGATGTCCACATTCATGCCGTAGAAACTGGCTATCAACGTGGGAATCATCAGTGTAATGCTGAGGCTTGTCATACGTTTCATGATGGCATTCACATTGTTGGAGATGATGGAGGCGAAGGCGTCCATGGTTCCCGTCAGAATATCACTGTAGATGTTCACGGTATTGTATGCCTGCTTCAACTCGATGACCACGTCTTCCAATAATTCCAAATCCAGATAATTGGTGTCCTGAAAGATGTTTTTCAGCCGTCCTATCATCACTTCATTGCCACGGATGGAAGTGTTGAAGTAGACCAGCGTCTTCTGCAGCTTCATCAGTTGCAGGAGGTCTTCGTTGCGGATGCTTTTCTCCAGCTCTTTTTCGGCGGTGGCCACGTCGTTGTTTATCTGTTTCAGATACTTCAGGAACCAGACGGCGGAAGAGTAGATGATTCGCAGAATCAAATCCAGTTTATTGTTGACGACTATGTTCTTCCGGCGTGTGTGCTGGATGAAGTCCGGTATCAGCTCCGTGTGGTGATAGCAGACAGAAACGATGATTCCGTCATTGGTGATAATGCCGATGGGCACGGTGATGAACGGCACGCCGCGTTGGTTGCTCTGCATCGGGATGCGGAGGATGGTCAGCAGCCAGTTGTCTTCTGTTTCCGTACGCGGGCGCTCGTCCACGTCGGCTATGTCTTCCAAGAATGATTCGGGAACTTTCAGCTCTTCGGTAAGGAATTTGAAATCATCGTTGTCCGGGCATTCTACGTTGACCCAGCAGTTGGGTTGCCATTCGGCCTTTTCAGTGAAGCCGTTTTCACTGTAGAGATACTTTCTCATTGTTTGCCTCCTTTCAGCTTGGAACAGAGGCATTGCAGTCAACGTCTCCGTTCGTTTTATTGGTGAATACTATTGCACGTTCGTGGGTTTGAATCGTCCATATTTCTTGTTTTTTATTTTTTAAGCGTGGCAAAAGTACATAAATCATTTGAAACAGTACGCTTTAACAGCTGTTTTTTGTACCTTTGCAGCGCAAAAACAGGTTCCTACTATAAAGAACGTTTGTATCATACAAAAAGATTATACAATTAAATTCGATTAATATTATGAGTAAGAAAGCCCTTTTAATGATTCTTGATGGCTGGGGCATCGGCGATCAAGGTAAAGATGATGTGATTTTCAATACACCTACTCCGTATTGGGACAGTCTGTTGGCAGCTTATCCGCATTCCGAGCTTCAGGCAAGCGGTGAAAACGTTGGTTTGCCCGACGGACAGATGGGTAACTCTGAAGTAGGTCACCTCAATATCGGTGCCGGACGCATCGTTTACCAGGATTTGGTGAAGATTAACCGTGCTTGTGCCGATGGCAGCATCCTGAAGAACAAGGAAATTGTTTCTGCTTTCTCATATGCAAAGGAAAACGGCAAGAATATCCACTTTATGGGACTGACCAGCAACGGTGGCGTGCACAGCTCTTTTGACCATTTGTTCAAACTCTGCGATATTTCCAAGGAATACGGCATCGAGAATACCTTCATCCACTGCTTTATGGACGGTCGTGATACCGACCCGAAGAGCGGTAAAGGCTTCATTGAGCAGCTGACTGCCCATTGTGAGAAGTCTGCCGGCAAGATTGCTTCCATCGTGGGACGTTTCTATGCCATGGACCGTGACAAACGTTGGGAGCGTGTGAAGGTTGCTTACGACTTATTGGTAAACGGTGAAGGAAAGGTCGCTACGGATATGGTCCAGGCTATGCAGGAGTCCTACGACGAAGGCGTTACGGATGAATTCATCAAGCCGATTGTGAACGGTGGCTTCGACGGTACCATCAAGGAAGGTGATGTTGTAATCTTCTTCAACTACCGTAACGACCGTGCCAAGGAATTGACCGTTGTCCTCACCCAGCAAGATATGCCCGAACAAGGCATGCAAACCATTCCGGGCCTGCAGTTCTACTGCATGACTCCGTATGACGCCAGCTTCAAGGGTGTACATATCCTTTTTGATAAGGAGAATGTACAGAACACATTGGGCGAATATCTTGCTGCCAATGGCAAGACCCAGCTGCACATTGCCGAAACAGAGAAGTATGCACACGTGACTTTCTTCTTCAACGGTGGCCGCGAGACTCCCTACGATGCTGAAGAGCGCATCCTGGTTCCTTCTCCGAAGGTTGCCACTTACGACTTGAAGCCTGAAATGAGTGCGTACGAGGTGAAGGACAAGTTGGTTGAAGCTATCAAGACCCAGAAGTTCGATTTCATCGTGGTGAACTACGCCAATGGTGATATGGTGGGACATACCGGTATCTACGAAGCTATCGAGAAGGCAGTGAAAGCCATCGACGAATGTGTGAAAGACACCGTTGAGGCTGCCAAGGCAAACGATTATGAAGTAATCATCATCGCCGACCACGGTAATGCCGACCATGCTCTGAATGAGGATGGTACTCCGAATACTGCCCACTCTCTGAACCCCGTTCCTTTCGTTTACGTTACTGCAAACAAGGACGCCAAGGTTGAGAACGGTGTATTGGCTGACGTAGCTCCTTCTATCCTGCATATCTTGGGTATGGAGCAGCCGGCCGAAATGACTGGTAAGGATTTGATTAAGTAAGGCGTCAAAGCCGTAACAATATTTAGACGCGGATTATACGGATTCCACGGATGCTCTTAAAGTTGAGTCTGTGCAATCCGGATAATCCGCGTCTTTTTTCAATAGAACGATTATGATACAGATTGGTGATGTTGTGGTTTCTTTCGATGTCTTGCGCGAGAAGTTCTTGTGTGACTTGGGTGCCTGCCAGGGGATTTGTTGCATTGAGGGCGATGCCGGTGCTCCCGTAGAGCTGGACGAGGTGGAGAAACTGGAAGAGGTGCTTCCGCTGATTTGGGACGAGCTTTCTCCCGAAGCTCGCACCGTGATAGAGGAGCAAGGTGTGGTCTATACCGATTGTGAAGGTGACCTGGTGACTTCTATTGTGAACAACAAGGATTGCGTCTTTACCTGCTATGATGATAAAGGCTGTTGTTATTGCGCCATCGAAAAGGCTTACCGTGAGGGTAGGACCAACTTCTACAAACCCATATCCTGTCATCTCTATCCGATAAGGGTGGGGAACTACGGACTCTATAAGGCAGTGAACTATCATCGTTGGGATGTCTGCAAAGCCGCTATACTGTTGGGGCAAAAGGAAAATCTGCCCGTGTACAAGTTTCTGAAAGAGCCGCTTATCCGTAAGTTTGGTGAGGACTGGTATGCAGAGCTGGAATTGGTAGTGGAAGAGATGAAAAAACAAGGAATCCTATAGTTCTTCTGTGCGGAGACGGGCCTCTTCTTTGGAGGAGAAGAGGGATAAAGGAAAAGCCCCGGTCAGCAGGATTATCCTGCCCGTCCGGGGCTTCCTCGTTGTAAGATGTGAGGTTGGTTATTTATTATTTATTAAGCGTCAATATTTGCATACGTTGCATTCTTTTCGATGAAATCGCGGCGCGGGCCCACGTCTTCACCCATCAGCATGGAGAAGATATAGTCGGCTTCGGCTGCATTTTCAAGATGCACCTGCTTCAGCATGCGGTTTTCCGGATTCATGGTGGTTTCCCACAACTGTTCCGGGTTCATTTCACCCAAACCTTTGTAGCGTTGGGTGTGTACTGCGTTTTCCGAACCGCCGCCGTAAGTGTCGATGAACTTCTGGCGCTGCTGGTCTGTCCAGCAATACTCTTTCGCCTTGCCTTTGGTGCAAAGGTAAAGGGGAGGAGTGGCGATGTACAAGCAACCCTGCTGGATAACTTGCGGGAAGTAGCGGAAGAAAAGCGTCATAATCAGCGTGTCAATGTGAGAACCATCGACGTCGGCATCGGTCATGATGATAATCTTCTTGTAGCGCAGCTTGTCAATGTTCGCTTCTTTGCTGTCTTCACCGTCCACGCCGAAACGGATGCCCAGCGCCTGGATGATATTGTTTACTTCGTCGCTCTCGAATGCCTTGTGCCACATGGCCTTTTCCACATTCAGAATCTTACCGCGAAGCGGCAGGATAGCTTGGAACGCACGGTTACGGCCTTGCTTTGCTGAACCGCCTGCCGAGTCACCCTCGACGAGGAACAATTCGCATTCTTCCGGGTCCTTGCTGGAGCAGTCGGCCAACTTACCGGGCATGCCACCGCCGGACATCGGCGATTTGCGTTGTACGGATTCGCGTGCCTTACGTGCGGCGATACGTGCCTGGGCGGCAAGAATCACCTTGTCTACAATCAGCTTGGCTTCCTTCGGGTGTTCCTCCAAGTAGTAGGTGAGGGCTTCGCCCACAGCCTGGTCTACGGCACCCATCACTTCGTTGTTACCCAGCTTTGTCTTGGTCTGTCCTTCGAACTGAGGCTCTGCCACCTTGATGGAGATAACGGCAGTTAATCCTTCGCGGAAGTCGTCGCCTGCAATCTCTACCTTGGCTTTCTCCAGCATCTTGTTGTCTTCGGCGTATTTTTTCAATGTACGGGTCAGTGCACGGCGGAAACCTGCCAAGTGGGTACCCCCTTCAATGGTATTGATGTTGTTTACGTAAGAGTGTACATTTTCGTTATAAGAAGTGTTGTACATGATGGCTACTTCCACCGGTGTGCCTTGCTTCTCGGTGTTGATGTAGATTACATCGTTCATGAAGTGTTCGCGTGAGGAGTCCACGTAGCGCACAAATTCCTTCAGGCCTTCTTCCGAGTAGAAGATTTCCTTCTTGGCATTTCCCTCTTCGTCCTTTACGCGAAGGTCGGTCAGTGAAATCTTGATGCCTGCGTTCAGGTAAGCCAACTCGCGCATGCGGGTGGCAAGAATATCATAGTTGTAGACTGTTTCCGTAAAGATGGTATCGTCCGGCCAGAACTGCTGGCGTGTACCGGTAATGTCTGTTGTGCCCACTTCCTTGACGGAGTAGAGCGGATGTCCGCAGGAATATTCCTGCTGATAGATTTTTCCGTTACGGAAAACCTGGGTAGTCATGTGTGTAGACAAGGCGTTTACGCAAGATACACCTACACCATGCAGACCTCCCGATACCTTGTAGGAACCTTTGTCGAACTTACCTCCGGCATGCAGTACGGTCATTACAACTTCCAGTGCGGATTTCTTTTCCTTTTCGTGATAGTCTACCGGGATACCACGTCCGTTGTCTTGTACGGTGATGGAGTTGTCCTCGTTAATGGTGACTTCGATGTGGTCGCAATAGCCGGCAAGTGCCTCGTCGATGGAGTTGTCCACAACCTCGTACACCAGGTGGTGAAGCCCTTTGCTGCTAATGTCGCCAATATACATCGCGGGACGCTTTCTCACTGCTTCCAAACCTTCCAGTACCTGGATGTTTTCGGCAGAATAGCTCCCGTTATTGGAGTGAATCTGTTCTTCAGTCATAATCTTTTTTCCTTATTGTAATAACAGAGCAAATATAGTGAAAATCCTCGGGATATGGTGCTAAACAAACGGATAAATTCGGGTAGTTTACAGCTTTTTAGCACAGAAAAGAAACTTGTGTGGAAGCAGGTAAATAGAGAGGTATAAATGAGAAAGGCCGGACTAAAAAGTCCAGCCTTGTAATATCTTTTGTGTAACAGTCAACTTAAACCAGCTTGTTGATATAGATAGCCAATTTTGACTTCAGGTTGTTAGCCTTGTTCTTGTGGATTACATTAGTCTTAGCCAATTTATCCAACAGTTTTGTGATACCCGGATACATTGCTGTTGCTGCAGCTTTGTCTGTAGTAGCACGAAGCTTACGAACAGCGTTTCTCATGGTCTTGCCATAATATCTGTTGTGAAGTCTTCTTGTTTCTTCTTGTCTGATTCTCTTCAGTGATGATTTATGATTTGCCATCTCGACTAATCTTTTTTAATTCGTTTATTTTTTTATTTTGTAGCCCGTGGGGGAATCGAACCCCCCTTTCAAGAATGAAAATCTTGCGTCCTAACCGATAGACGAACGGGCCATCCTTTGATGAGCGTTTCCGCTCTTGCAAAGAGCCTTTATTTCTCGTTTGCGGATGCAAAGGTAGAAACTATTTTTGAATTACCAAAACATTCGCAAGAAAAAAATATAGCTTTTTGTTGCTTTTTGTCATAGGTTAGCGTCTTGTTTGTTGAAAATCAGTGTAATACGTGCTTTTGCTTTTTGCACTCCTTACCTTGTTTTTTTATTCTTCTCCTTTTGTTTCTCTTCTTTCGGGCTTTTTTTGTAGCTTTGTTATCAGATTGAAACCAGATAAAGAAATCGGGAATGTTACAGAAAACACTGGGAATTGTGCTGCATACCTTGAAATATAAGGATACATCTCTCATTGCAGACATCTATACGGAGGTGGCTGGCAGGGCTTCCTTCATGGTGTCCATACCCCGTTCGCGCAAGGCGGCGGTGAAGCCGGTACTCTTCCAGCCGCTGGCATTGGTGGAACTTGAAGCCGATTTCCGTCCTAATGCCACTATATATAAGGTGAAGGAGGCGAAGTCTCTTTATCCTTTCGCCACGCTTCCCTACGATCCCTACAAATCTGCCATCGCTTTGTTTCTTTCGGAATTCCTTTATCGCGCCGTCCGGGAGGAGGCGGAGAACCGTCCGCTGTTTGCTTATCTGTATCATTCCGTCATCTGGCTGGATGAATGCAGGGAGGGGTTTGCCAATTTCCATCTGGTCTTCCTGATGCGCCTTTCCCGTTTTCTCGGTTTGTATCCCAACCTGGAGGATTATCATGCCGGAGATTACTTCGATTTGCAGAATGCTTGTTTCACTCCCTTGCGTCCGCAGCTCCACTCCAATTACATCGCTCCCGAGGAGGCGGCCCGCCTGACACAGCTGATGCGCATGAATTATGAAACGATGCATCTTTTCACCATGAACCGGTTGGAGCGTACCCGCTGCCTGAACATTATGAATGAATATTATCGTCTGCATCTGCCGGATTTCCCGGTATTGAAATCACTTGAGGTATTGAAGGAGCTTTTTGATTGATTATCGTCGATGTAACGGCCCAATAAGTGTGCGCTGCCTTTATTATAGGAGTAGGGAGTTTTACTTACTGCTGTAAGGGTCGTTACGATAAGCTGTAACGGTCGTTACAATATAGGGTAACGACCGTTTCAATATAGGGTAACCGTCGTTACATCATTAGGTAACGGCTTTTACATCTTATGGTAAACGGTCGGTAAATATAATGCGTTGATAGATAGTGTATAATCTCTTGTGGGGGAGGATATGGATTGGTATGTAAAAAGCCGTGTTCAACAGACTTTGGACGCTGAGTCCCTCTGTTGAAGCACGGCTTATATGATAGGGGAAGTGTATTTCTTTATCCCAGCAACTCTTTTACTTTGGCTGAGATGGCGCGGCCTTCGGCAAGTCCGGCAAGTTTCTTGCTGGCTACACCCATCACCTTGCCCATGTCCTTGCCGCTGGTGGCGCCGACTTCGGCTATGATTTCCTTCAAGGCTGCCTCCAGTTCTTCGGCGCTCATCTGCTTGGGCAGATAGGTTTCAAGCACCTTTACTTGTGCCAGCTCATCGTCTGCCAAGTCCTGGCGACCTTGCTGTACATAGATTTCAGCGGCGTCTTTGCCTTGCTTGGTCAGTTTTTGGATAATCTTCAAAGCATCTGCATCGCTCAGGGTATCGTTGGCTCCGGGAGCGGTTTTGGCTTCAAGGAATACTTTCTTTACGTTTCTCAATGTTTCGAGAGCCACTTTGTCTTTGGCTTTCATGGCTGTTTTAATGTCTTCGCTGACTTTTTCAAATAAATCCATATTGTTATAGGTTTACTCCTGTTCCCCCGAAGGGGAGGAGGATGGTTTTACATATCGGGAACGGAAAAATCAGAAGGTGATGACTCCCCCTGCACCGCCTTCTGCCTCTTGCGCGGCTTCGGTGGCGAGCTGCCCTTCCTGCTCTGCCTTCATCTTGATGCTGTTCAGCGTGCTTTTGTCACGCAGATAGGTCGGAGAATTCTCTACCATGCTGATGATGTCGGCGTTGTCCATGTCTTCGGGATTGAAGAGATAGATATGGCGACGGCGGCTGCGCTGGGAACGGGCATTGGCATCCTTGCCATAGTACACTTCGCGGCGGTTGCGTCTCTGTTCCTCTTCCTCCTCCAGCTCGGCAAGGCGTTGCTGTTCTTCGGCGGTGCGCTGGGTGATGCGGTCGTCCATCTCCTTCATGTGGATGTCCTGGATACCGAAACCGGTGGCAAGCAGGGTGATTTTCACTTTCTGTTCCAGCTTGTCGTCAATGGCCATACCGAATTTGGTTTCGAAGTCGCGGCTGAAACGGTTCATGAACTCCTTCACCTCGTCCATCTCGCTCATCATCAGCTTGTATTGTGCACTGTAAGAGATGTTGAGGAGTACTTTCTTGGAGTTGAAGATGTCGTTGTTGTTCAGCAACGGCGAGTGCTGCGCGTTCTTGATGGCTTCGCTGACACGGTTGTCACCTTCGCCGTAGCCGGTACTCATGATGGCTACGCCGCCGTCCTTCAGCACTGTTTTCACGTCGTTGAAGTCGAGGTTCACCTTTCCATGCAGGGTGATGATTTCGGCAATACTCTTGGCGGCTACCGAAAGGGTGTCGTCGGCCTTGTCAAACGCGTCGTCTACGGATAGCTCGCTGTATATCTCGCTCAGCTTTTCATTGTTGATGACCAGCAGGGCATCTACGTGCTTGCTGATTTCCTCTACGCCATCCAGTGCCTGGTCTATCTTCTTGTCGCCCTCCCAGCGGAAAGGGATGGTGACGATGCCGATGGTCAGGATGTCCATTTCCTTGGCGGTTTGTGCAATGATGGGTGCGGCACCCGTACCGGTACCACCGCCCATTCCGGCAGTGATGAATACCATCTTGGTGCCGTCGTTCAGCATATTCTTGATGTCTTCGATGCTCTCTTCTGCTGCCTTGCGGGCACGGGCAGGGCGGTTTCCGGCTCCCAGGCCTTCTTTTCCAAGCTGTAACTTCACGGGCACGGGAGAGTCCTTCAACGCTTGGTTGTCTGTGTTGCACAGTACGAACGTCACGTCGTGTATACCTTCCCGGTACATATGGTTCACGGCATTGCCGCCACCTCCGCCTACACCGATTACTTTAATGATTTTCGGTGAATCGGTCGGGAAATCGAATTGTACTATATCTTCCATAATAACTTAATTTTCTGGCACATTATCACATTATTACTTCATATCGTCGTCCGAGAAGATTTCGTTGGAAAGCTTGTTGAAAGTCTTTTCGAACCAGCTGGGGCCTTCTTTCTTTTTCTTCTTCTTTTCTTCCTTTTCGCGCAGCTCCCTTTCTTTGCGCTCACGCTCCTTGCGTTCTTTCTCTTCCTTCTCGCGCTGTGCCTTGGCGGCGCGTGCGGCGGCTTCCTGCTCTTTCAGCGCTTCGTCGTCAACGAATATGTCGACCGGTTTGGGAGGAACATTGGAGGCAGGCTGCTGCACCGGCTTCACCTCTTGCAGGCAGCAATTCTCATTGCCGGCAGCCAGCAGGCCCAGCAGTGTGTTGTGCATGCCGTCCTTCTTGGGCTCGTCGCTGCGTGTGTGGACGGTGGTCTGTACGAACTTGGCGGTCTTTACCTTTTCAATCTTGCTCACTCTATGGAAGGCTTTCTCAAGATTCTTCAGATTGGCTCCTCCACCGGTGAATACAACACCGGAGAAAAGTTTGTCCTCGTAGCCGGAAAGTTGCAACTGGTTCCATACGTTGGCAAGAATTTCTTCTGCACGTGCTCCGATAATATTGTTCAGCAGGGCCAGTTCAAAGGTACGGCCGTCTTCCGACGTGCATACGGCAGGGGTCTCGGCGTCTTCTTCCTCCTCGTAGAGGGCATCACCGTATTGCAGTTTCAGCTTCTCGGCATCTTCCTCTTCCATTTGCAGGGAAGTGATGTCGTGGGTAATGTTGTTTCCACCCAGCGGCAGTACGCTGAGGTAGCGCAGGATATTGTTCTTATAGACCAGCACGGTGGTGGTGTCGGCACCGAAGTCCACCAGTGCACAGCCCGAACGCATCTCGTTTTCGGTCAGCACGGCTTTGGCCAACGCAGTGGGAGCCACGAGCAGGTCGTCGGCAATTTCCACTTTGGCTTGCTCGAAACTGTGTTCGAGGTTCTTCTTCAGCGAGGCACGCGCCACGATGTTGAGGAACTGCCCGGTGATGTATCTTCCGGCAACTCCTACGGGCTCCACATGCAGCGTGTTGTCTATCTTGTATTCTTGCGGGGCTACATCCAGCACACTCATGTCTACCAAGGGTACATCACGGTTCTCGTCGCAAATCTCGTCTACCAGTTCTTGCGAAATGATGCTCTCTTCCTCCAGCGTACGGCTTACCGCATTCCTCACCGTGCGCAATGATTGTCCGCCGATGCCTACATATACTTTGGCGATGGAGTTGTTCAACTGGCCTTCCAGCTTGTTGATGATGGAAGTCAGCGCTTGTGCGGCCTTGTCAATGTTGTAGATGGCCCCTTTGTGTATAAACGGGGATGCATCTTCGCGTGCATAAGCCAACACCTGGATACTTCCGTCACTGCTCTTCTTTCCTGCGATACCGGAAATCTTGGAAGAACTCAACTCGATAGCGGCGATGAAATCTGTTGTTGCCATATCTATTTATTTACTATTTTACTATTTACAATTTACTATTTGCTGCGCTTTGATAAAGAAGGACTATTAGTAAATCCCTTTCTCTACTCTCTCTTTGTGCAGATGATTTGATTATCAAATTCAACGCTGATACGGGAGTATTTGTTCCAACCCACCTGGTTCAATCCTCTTTCGTAGAATGCCTTTACACGTTTCAGCTTCTTCTCGAATCCGGCAATCTTGCCTAAATAGATAAGATGGTCGCCGACACGGGGCACTAACTCGATGTTCTTGCCGGGCAATACGTGAATTTGCTCTATCTGTGCATTCCAAAAAGAATTCTTTTGCAAAAATACACCAAACTTATATAAATCCCTCATGGCAAACGACTTTTCTACATTTCCGGTTACAACGGCGAGGTGTGCAACGCACTTTGCATCGGGGGGCATCACGGTACCTTTGTTGTCCAGATAGTAGTTTTCGCCGTTGGCGCTCATCACGCGCAGGATGGGGGTGCGCTGGGTCACTTCGATGCAGAGCTTGCCGCTCGGGGTTTTGTAGCACTCCACCTGGTCGATGAGGGGATGCTTGGCAAGTTCGCGCTCCAAGGTCTTGGTACGCACGCGTTCCAGGTCTTTCCCAATGGGGCTGATGCCTTTCTTTTCCAGCAGGGTAGCTACTTCCTTCTTCGTGATGAAGCCGGCATATACCGTGTCTTTTATCACCAGTTCCACGTCTTGGCACACCTGCGAGGTGGGCTTGCGGTTGAAAGCTGTGACAGCCACTACCAGGTAAGCAATGACAAGCAACAGAACGATAGAAAGTAGAATCCTTTTAACCATGATATTTTTCTGATAATAGTTGGGTGATTTGGGGCGCATAGTTGTCCAGGTCTCCGGCTCCCAGCACTACCAATACTTCGGTGTGCTTTTGGGCGAGGAGGCTGAGGACGTCTTCTTTCCTACAGATGCATTTCTCGATGCCGGGGCGGAGGTTGTCATAAATCAGCTGACTCGTCACGCCGGGAATCGGTTGCTCGCGGGCAGGGTATATCTCTGTCAGAATCACCTCGTCGGATAGGGAAAGGCTGTCTGCAAAGTCACGGTAGAAGTCGCGAGTACGGGTGTACAAGTGAGGCTGGAAGATGACGGTTATCTTCTTGTCTTGGTACAGCTCGCGGACGGACTTCACGCTTTGGGCTATTTCTGCCGGGTGGTGGGCATAGTCGCTGAGAAATACAATCCGGTCGTTCTTCAGCTTGAAGTCGAAACGGCGGTCCACTCCGCGAAAGCTTGCCATGCCTTGCTTGATTTCTTCGTCGGTGGCACCGCTGAGATGGGCGAGTGCCATGGCGGCAACACCATTCTCGATGTTGATGCTGACGGGAACCCCCAACTGAATATCGTTGATGCGGGTGTCAGGCGCCACGAAGTCGATGAAGATTTCACCGTTTCCGATGCGGATATTCTCGGCATGGAAGTCGCCTTCGTTGCGCGAGTAGGTATAGGTGGTGACGCCCGGTTGTACGTCGGCTTGCATTTCCAGTCCTTTGTGCAGAATCAGGGCGCCGCCCGGCTGGATAAGCGTGGTGTAGTGGCGGAAGCTTTCGAGATAGGCTTCTTTGGTGCCGTATATATCCAGGTGGTCGGGGTCGGTGGCAGTAATGACACTCATCCAGGGCGATAGCCAGTGGAAGGAGCGGTCGAACTCATCTGCTTCGATAACGGTATAAGGGCTGGTGGCGGAAAGCAGCAGATTCGTACCGTAGTTCTTCGAAATACCTCCGAGGAAGGCGGTGCAGCCCACGTGTGACTGGTGCAGCAGGTGGGCAGCCATGGTGCTGGTGGTAGTCTTGCCATGCGTACCTGCCACGCACAGGCCTTTACTGCTGCGGGTGATGATGCCCAATACTTGGGAGCGCTTATGTATGTTGAAGCCGTTTTCACGGAAATAGGTCAGTTCTGCATGCCCTTGCGGCACGGCGGGGGTATAGACCACGAGCGTGCTTGCCTTGTCTTTGCACTCCTCCGGAATAAGGTTGATATCCTCTTCGTAGTGTATCTGTGCTCCTTCCGTAATCAGACGTTCTGTCAGTTCGCTCGACGTACGGTCGTAGCCCGCTACTGTCTTTCCTTTAGAGAGGAAATAACGTATCAGCGCACTCATGCCGATGCCGCCGGCACCGACGAAATAAACGGAGCGAATGGCTTCAAGCCTCACCCCCTGCCCCTCCCCCGTAGGGAGGGGAGATGAGTTACTATTGCTTATATTTTTATTCATATTCAAATTTTTTCTTCAAACTCTTCTTCCAAAAGTATGATATTATAAAAAGAACGATAGCAGTACTATCTATTCCCCCCTCCCTACGGGGGAGGGACAAGGGGAGAGGCTCTTCAATACCTCCTTCGCAATAATTGTCGCCGAGTCCGGCAACGCTAGCTTGGCGATATTCTTGCTCAAGTCTTGCAGCTTCTCGGGGTTAGCGATTGTCTCCAACGCCACCGGCAGCAGCTTCTCTTTCGCTTCCACATCCTTCACATAGATAGCTGCATCCTTATCCACCAGCGCCAGCGCATTCTTGGTCTGATGGTCTTCGGCCACATTGGGTGAGGGAACCAGGATGACCGGCTTGTGCAGCAGGCAGAACTCGGAGATGGAACCGGCTCCGGCACGTGAAATCACCAGATCGGCAGCGGCATAGGCGTTTGCCATATCCTTAATGAAGTCCGTCACATACAGATTCGGAATGGCACTGATATGCGGGTTACGTACGGCTTCTCCCGTAGTGGCTGTAATGGCTTCTCTGACTTGGTCAATGTATATCTTGCCAGTCTGCCAGATAAACTGTACGTCGGGGTGGGTACGAATGATATCCAGGCCGGCGGTCAGTGTCTGGTTGATGGTGCGGGCTCCCAGGCTGCCGCCCAGAATGAGGATAGTCTTCTTTTCCGGGTTCAATCCGAAGTACTTTACGGCGTCTGCGTGCAGGATAGAATGTCCGAGCAGGTTCTGGCGCACCGGATTACCTGTCATGATTATCTTTTCTGCCGGGAAGAATTTTTCCATACCTTCGTAGGCCACGCAAATCTTGCATGCCTTCTGTGCCAGCAGCTTGTTGGTGACACCGGCGTAGGAATTCTGTTCTTGTATCAGCGTGGGAATACCCATCATGCCCGCCATTTTCAGCGTAGGACCACTGGCATAGCCACCTACACCGACGGCTACTTGCGGGCGGAACTCCTTGATGATGCTCCGTGCTTTCCACTGGCTTCGTATCAGTTTCAGCAGTACGGAGAAGTTCTTCCACAGATGTTTACGGTCGAATCCGGCAACGGGTAAGCCTATAATCCGGTAACCGGCATCTGGAACACGCTGCATTTCCATTCTTCCTTCGGCACCTACGAAGAGAATCTCCGCGTCGGGACACAACTCTTTTATGGCGTTAGCGATGGAGATGGCCGGAAAGATATGTCCTCCGGTACCGCCGCCGCTGATGATAAGCCTCACCCCCTTCCCCGTAGGGAGAGGGGTAGAGTTACTTTTGGTTGTATAGTTGTTCGCCTCTTTACTCATATTCTTGTTCTTTTTTATTTTTGTATTATTGGCATGCTCTCCATTACTCAATTATTCTTTTCTCCCCTCCCTACGGGGGAGGGGTTGGGGGAGAGGCTGTTATTCAAACTCCGCATCACTGTTCAGTACCTTTGCTGTCGGCTCGGCGGCTGTCTGTGCTTCGCTATCGGCCGGTTGTTCCGGGTTCTCGGCATTTCCGGCATCTATCAGCATCGGCACTTGCGCATCATGCATCCGCTGTTCCTCCAGCTTGGCTGTATAGCGGCTGACACTCAGTATCATGCCGATGTAGGCACAGTTGATGAAAGTGGATGTACCACCCTTGCTGATGAGTGGAAGCGGTTGTCCCGTGACGGGTGCCAGACCTACGGCAACCATCATGTTGAACAGCGCCTGCGTGACGAGCAGCAAGGCTATTCCGGTAATGAGGAAAGCGGGGAAAGTGCGGTCGCATTTTTTGGCGATACGGCCCACTCGCACCAATAGGCAGACATAAAGGAACACAACGACTATTCCGCCTACCAGTCCCAGTTCCTCGATGATGATGGCATAGATGAAATCGGAGAATGCCTGGCTCAGAAAATCACGCTGTACGGAGTTTCCCGGGCCCTTGCCTACAACGTTGCTCGTAGCTACGGCAATACGGGCATGTGCCACTTGCCCGTCGCCGTCGATGTCGAATTTGGCGGCAGGAACTTCCTCCTTGTTGGTAAAGTCTGCAATACGGGATTTTACAGTGGTGAAGCGGTGCCCCATCGGTATATTTTCCAATGTCTTGTCTGGTGTGGCCAGCAGGAAGGCGACAAAGACTGTTACGAATGCCACAATTCCTCCTCCCAGTATCAGCAGTTTCCTGGCAGATACCCGCCCGATGAACATCATCAGGTAGACCGTTCCGAAGAGCAGCATTCCCGTCGAGTAGTTTTCTGGCAGGATAAGGCCACAGACAATGCAGGTAATAATCATGATGCGCTTAAAGGCTTTCGGACTTGCACCGTCTTCATCCTGCCCTTTCGAGAGGATAAAGGCGGTAACGATGACAACGGCCATCTTCGCTATTTCTGACGGCTGGAACTGAATGCCCATGAAGGTCATCCAGCGGGCTGCGCCGTTTACGCGGTCGCCGGTAATGAATCCCATCAGCATCACAAAAGCCAGCAGTCCGATGGATATCGGAAGCAGGAATACCGGGAACACCTGAAACCATTTATAGGGGATGTTGTGTACCAGTACTACAATGACGGCGCCTACCATCAGGAGGATGCTGTGCTGCGTAATCGGTCCCCAATGGTCGCCACTCTTGTAGGTCAGCGTACTGGCAGCACTGAATACCTCTGTGATGGAGATGAGGCAAAGGAAAAGGAAAATAATCCAAATCACTTTATCGCCTTTGAATATGCTCTTTAATAAATCCAATGCTTCGCAAATTAAAAATTAATAATTAAAGAATTAAAAGTTGCCGTTCTTGTTACGGGATGCGTAATAGGACTGTTGCGGCATCCGTATCTTATAGTGCTCTGACACATGCTTTGAACTGATCGCCGCGGTCCTCATAGCTCTTGAAGAGGTCGAAGGAGGCACAGCAAGGACTGAGCAACACGGTTTCACCTTTCTTTGCCAGCTTGAAGGCTGCTTCTACGGCATCCTGCATGCCGGTCTGCACGTCGGCTACGGGCAGTCCCAGACGGTCGAAGAAGGCGTGCAGCTTTTCGTTGTGCAATCCCAAATAGACCAGGGCAGAGCACTTTTCGCGTACGAGGTCTTCGATTTCCGTGTAATCGTTTCCTTTGTCTTTACCGCCGAGGATAAGTACGGTTTTGCCGGTCATGCTTTGTAGGGCATACCAGCAGGAATTTACGTTCGTAGCCTTGGAATCGTTGATGAAGCTCACGCCGCGTACGGTGGCTACTTTCTCCAACCGGTGTTCCACTCCCTTGAAGTCGGACAAGGCTTTGCGGATATATTCTTTCCGGATGCCGGCCAAATTGGCCGAGATGCCGGCGGCTAACGAATTGTATAGGTTGTGTGTGCCGTGCAGCGCCAGCTCCTCTTGCTCCATATTGAAGGCTATCGGTTCGTTGATTTCCACTTCACCGTCTTCCACGTATGCGATGGCCCCGTCTTCCTTCACGGCAGCGAACGGGTAGAGATGGGCGCGCAGGCCATGCTTGTCCAGCTCGCGCTTGATGATGGGGTCGTCGTTCCAGAAGATAAAAGCGTCTTCCGATGTCTGGTTTTGGGTGATGCGGAATTTGGCGTCCACATATTTCTGCATACAGTGGTCGTAACGGTCCAAGTGGTCTGGTGTGATGTTCATCAGTACGGCAATGTTGGCACGGAAGTTATACATATTGTCCAGCTGGAAGGAACTCAGCTCAATGACGTAGTAATCATGCTGCTCCGTGGCTACCTGCAAGGCCAGGCTGTTGCCGATGTTGCCGGCGAGGCCGACGTTCAGGCCTGCACTCTTGAAGATGTGATAAATGAGCGAGGTGGTTGTAGTCTTTCCGTTCGAGCCGGTGATACAGACCATCTTTGCGTTAGTGTACCGTCCCGCAAACTCTATCTCAGAGATGATGGGCGTACCTTTTTCCTTTAATTTCATAATGAGCGGAGCGTCGTTGGGAATACCGGGGCTTTTCACTACTTCGTCAGCATTCAGAATCAGCTCTTCTGTGTGGTGTCCCTCTTCCCAGGCAATGCCGTATTTATCCAGCAGTTCCTTGTATTTGTCTTTGATGGCGGACATGTCGGAGACGAACGTGTCGAATCCTTTCACTTTGGCCAGTACGGCAGCGCCTGCGCCGCTTTCGCCAGCTCCTAATACTACAATTCTACTCATACTTTTTTAATTAAGAATTAAGAATGATGAATGAAGAATCGCTATGCAGCGAGATGATGTACAGCTAAATTCTTCATTCTTCATTCTTAGTTCTTCATTTGTTTGTTATCTAATTTTTAATGTTATAATCGTTATCGCTGCCAATACAATCGTCACAATCCAGAAGCGGATGGTGATTTTGGATTCGTGGAACAGCTTGTCCGGTTTGGTGAATACTACGCTGCATCCCGGCTCTATCAGGCTCATGGAAGTGCGGAAGTGGTCGTGTATCGGTGTTCTTTTGAAGAGACGTTGTTTCACGCCTTTCCGCTTGCCTGCCTTGTAGTAGAGGCGTTGCAGGATGACCGAAAGGTTCTCCACCAGGAAGATACCGCAAAGGATGGGTATCAGCAGTTCCTTGTGAATAATGATGGCGTATACTGCGATGATTCCTCCAATGGTCAGACTGCCCGTATCGCCCATGAATACCTGGGCCGGATAGGCATTGTACCACAAGAAGCCGATAAGTGCACCGATGAAGGCACAGATAAAGATTACCAGTTCTTCCGAGCCGGGAATGTACATGATATTCAGGTAGCCGGCATATTCAATGTGGCTCGATACGTAGGCGAGTATTCCCAAGGTCAGTCCGATAATGGCAGAGTTCCCTGCCGCCATTCCGTCCATTCCGTCATTCAGGTTGGCTCCGTTGCTGACGGCGGTAACTACGAAAATCGTGATAATCACAAACAGTATCCAACCTGCTGTCTGGGCATGTTCACCCATGAAGCCCACTAGGTCGGCATAGTCGAAGTTGTTGCTCTTGAAGAATGGGATGGTGGTCTGTGTTGCCTTGATTTCCTTGGCGGCATGCACCACTTCTATCTGTCCGTCCGGTTTCTCTATTTCTATGTTCTCGCGGATAACCACCTGCGGACTGAGGTAGAGAGTCAGTCCGACGATAAGTCCCAAGCCTACCTGACCGATGATTTTGAACTTACCGTGCAGGCCTTCCTTGTCCTTCTTGAATATCTTGATGTAGTCGTCGGCAAAGCCCAGCGACCCCAGCCAGATTGTGGTAATCAGCATCAATATCATATAAATATTGCTCAATTTGCCCAGTAGTAGGCAAGGAATGAGTATGGCAAAAATAATGATGACACCGCCCATGCTGGGTACTCCCACCTTGTTTACGCCGAACGGGTCGATGCTGGCATCACGTTGCGTTTCAGTAATCTGCTTGCGTTTCAGTAGATTGATGAACTTATCTCCCCAGATACTCGAAATGAGCAATGCCAGAATGATTGCCATCAACGAACGGAAGGATGTATAGCCAAACATGCCCGCACCGGGGAAGTCATATTTGTCTAACCATTGAAATAAATAGTATAACATGATGTTAATTATTTAATTGTTTAATGTGCTAATGTGCCAATATGCTAATTGATAGTCTGGTATATCTGCTGGTAAAGGAATGAATATCCTACATGACGCATGGCAATTAGCACATTAGCATATCAGCACATTATTTCATTTAATATCTCTTTGTCGTCAAAATGGTGTTTCACGCCTTTAATCTCCTGATAATTCTCATGCCCCTTGCCTGCAACGAGAATCACGTCTCCCGGCTGTGCCAGCATGCAGGCTGTCTTGATGGCTTCGCGGCGGTCGGTGATGCTGATGGTTTTCTGCATGTCGTCTTTATCCAGTCCCGCCAGCATGTCGTTGATGATGTCCTGCGGCTCTTCAAAGCGCGGGTTATCGGAGGTGATGATGACCCGGTCGCTCAAGCGGGCGGATTCTTTGGCCATGATGGGACGCTTGCCTTTGTCGCGGTTGCCGCCGGCGCCCACAACGGTAATCACTTTCCCTTTTCCTTCCAGCACTCCGTGAATGGCGTTCAATACATTGACCAGGGCGTCTGGAGTATGCGCATAGTCCACAATGGCGGTGTAGCCTTTCGGTGAACGGATGGCATCGAAGCGGCCGGTTACCGGATGCAGCGTGCTGAGGGCAACCAGTACATCCTCTTCTTTCTTGCCAAGCAATACGGCAGTACCGAATACCGCCAGCAGGTTGTAGGCATTGAACTTTCCGATGAAACGTACTGCCAGTTCGTGATTGTTGAAGTCGAGTAACATTCCCTCGAAATGAGACTCCAAGACTTTGCCTTTGAAGTCGCTAAGACTACGCAAAGAGTAGGTGTATACCTTCGAACGGGTATTCTGCGTCATCACAAGTCCGTTCTTGTCATCCAGGTTGGTCAGGCTGAAAGCTCCTTTTGGCAGTTCGTCGAAGAACTTTTTCTTGGCTTTGAGGTAGTTCTCCACCGTTTTATGATAATCCAGATGGTCGCGGGTCAGATTAGTGAAAATACCGCCGGCAAACTTCAGACCGCTGATGCGCTTCTGGGCAATGGAATGGGAACTGACTTCCATGAAGGCATACTTGCAGCCGGAATCTGCCATTTCTCCGAGCAGGCGGTTCAGGGTTATCGGGTCCGGGGTGGTGTGTTCGGTCGGTACGGGCAGGTCGTCGATGTAATTGCATACAGTGGAAACCAGTCCGACCTTGTAGCCGAAATAGCGGAAAGTATTATATAATAAGGTGGCAACGGTTGTTTTTCCGTTGGTTCCGGTCACGCCGATGAGTTCCATCTTGGATGTAGGGTCGCCATAGAAAGTGGTAGCCACTTTCCCTACGGCATCTTCACTGTCTTTCACCTGAATGTAGGTGATGCCGGCCTTAAGCTCTTCCGGCAATTCTTCACACAATACTGCAACAGCCCCTTTATCGATGGCAGCCGGAATGTAGGCATGCCCGTCGGTCTGCGTACCACGCATGGCCATGAACAGATGTCCGGTTCCTATCAGGCGGGAATCTATATTCACCCCCGTTATCTCCATGCTTGTACTTCCGGTAATCCGGACCGGCTGTATTGTTTGCAACAAATCACTTAATCTCATACCTTATTATATATAGTGTATATCCAAATCTTGTTTATTCTCATGTTAACGTAGTGTCAGGGCTATGGTTTGTCCTTTCACTATCCGGCTACCGCTTGCTATGGACTGGTTCCTCACCCGTCCTACGCCGTTTAGCCTTACTTTCAGTCCTTTACTCTCTAAAAGGTAGACAGCATCTTTCGCTCCCATACCTACCACGCTGGGCACGGTGCCCGAGGCCGGTTCCTGGTCTTGCAGGATGACTGCCGACGGAGCTGCTTGTGTATGCCCCCACTGTTCCTTTTTCTTTTGTCCGGCGAACTGTTTCTGAACGGGCACTTTCAAATCATTCAGTACAAGGAGTGCTTCGTTCATCTCTCCGGCTTTCACGGGAGGAATCACATTGGTGGTACTGTCTATGGCACTGCGTATGTCAAAACGCAGGTCTTTGGCATAAACTCTTTCTGCTATTTTCCCAAAGACACTACCTGCCATCAGACCGCCTGAAGCTGGTAACCCAGGCTTCTGAATGGAAACGATGCAACTGTATTTGGGTGCTTCCGAGGGGAAATATCCGCAGAAACTTACAAGGTAATTCACCCGTCCCGACTTATATCCGGCGGCTCCTTGTGAAATCTGTGCCGTACCCGTCTTGCCCGATACGGAGAATTGCTTGCTGCCGGCGGGTTTTGCCAGACCTTGCGATACCACTTTCCGAAGGATTTCGCGGATCTGTGTCAGGGTATGGTCGGAACATATCTTGGGATTGATTACTTCCGTAGGATATTCTTTCACTACCTCACCGTCCTTTACCGCTGCTTTCACAAACTTGGGGCGTACCATGACCCCGTTGTTGGCTATGGCATTGTAGAAGGTCAGTATGTTCATAGGAGGTACCTGAGTCTCGTAGCCGATACTCATCCACGGCAAAGTCGTTTTGGCAAAATAACGCTCTTTGGGTCCTTTGATGTTGGGCTTCCCTTCACCGGGTATTTGCAGATGAAGCGGCTGGTCGATGCTCATGCGCTTCAAACCGTCCACGAACTTCTGCGGATTATCCTTGTAGTGCTTGTCGATGAGGTAGGAGACGCCCACATTGGAAGAAACTTCCAGAATACGTGTCACATCTATCTTTCCATAACCTCCCCGGTGCCAGTTGTGGTCTCTCATCTTGCTGCCGTACATATTCATAATACCGTTGCCCGTGTCTACCTCGGTATCCGGGGTTATCTTGCCATCTTCCAGTGCCACCATAATGGAGGCTGTCTTGAAGGTGGAGCCCGGTTCCAACATATCGCTGATGGCATTACTGTTCATTTCGTAGTAATTGCCGTCTCCGGCTTTCATCATGTTGACAATGGCCTTTACTTCTCCGGTAGCCACTTCCATCAGTACGGCTACCCCGACATTGGCATTGATTTCCTTCAACTTGTCTACCAGGGCTTTTTCGCAGATGTCCTGCATGCCTACGTCGAGGGTGGATATGATGTCACAACCGTCTACCGGGGGAAGGTCTACGATATTCAGGTATTTATTCATCACCTTCTGACGGTGGGTAATACCGTTCCGTCCTTTCAGCAGGGTGTCGAAGGCCAGTTCAATGCCGTTACGGGCTCCCATGGCTGTATCGGCATAGAGACGGCCCAGGGTTTGGGCTGCCAAAGAACCGAACGGCTTTTTACGCTGGTTGTATATCTGTTCGTGGAACCCGCCTCTGTACTTGTTCATCTTGAATACGGGTAACCGCTTGGCTTCCTTATACTGAATGTAAGAGATGCGCCGGTTGCGGTTGGGAAGAATGTTGTAGTTCCGGCTCTTCATCTCCCGCCCCTTGCGCAGATGGCTTTTGAAGGTGGCGGCACTGATGTCCGGAAAAATCTGATGAAGCCCGATACAGATGGAATCGAAATTGGCTTTCCAGATAGAATCCTTGCGCTGCTGGTCCTTTTTGCGGCGCTTCTCGTCCCTTTCGCCGGACATGAAGTCCATATATATTTTATATTCCGGCAGCGAACTTGCCATCAGTTTGCCATCCGAGGACAGGATATTTCCCCGGTTGGGCTTCACCGTTACATTCTCTTTTACGAAGCGGTCGGCTACATCGTGCCAGTACTGTCGCTCGGCAAACATAATCATGGCGCCTTTCACAACAATAGCTATCCCCACCAACCCCATGAGTAGGACGACGAAGAAGTAACGGGTCATTATGTTTTTTTTATTTACAGCCAATGTTATTTACGATTTAACGATTTACGATGTACTATTGAAATTACTTTAATCCTCAATTCTCCATTATTTTAGTAAGTACGGTGGATTAGTGGAAGTCTGCAAATCGCTTTCTTTGGTGGCGATGTATTCCTCGATGCGTGATTGGCGGCTCCGCTCCATCAATTCCGAACTGCGTGTCAGGGCATCGTACTTGATGTCTATCAGCTCTTTTTTAAGATTGTCTATCTCTATCAGTTGCAGTTGGCATTCGTAACGGTTGTTGATGTAAATAATGATAAGCACCATGATAAGGAACAACAATCCGGCTTGGCGGCGGAAGAAGTCTGTGGCCAGAATGTCGCCTCCGATGATGTTCTTCAGTGAGGTGCGTTTTTTCACCTTTTCCGTATTCTTTTCTTCTTGCTTCTTTTCCATTGCTAGTCACTAATCATTCATTACTCTTTCTGCAATTCTCAGCTTGGCGCTGCGCGAACGCGGATTGCGCTCTATCTCTTCCTCGTCCGGTACAATCACTTTGTTGTTGACTAGCCGGAACGGGGTCAATACGTTCCCGAAAAAATCTTTTTCGGCCTTGCCTTCCACGTTGCCGGTTTTCATGATATTCTTCACCATACGGTCTTCCAGGGAGTGATAGGTTATCACCACCAGGCGGCCTCCCGGCTTTAGCGCTTCTGTTGCCGCATACAGCATTTCTTTCAGTGCTTCCATTTCCTGGTTTACCTCAATGCGCAATGCCTGGAATACTTTTGCCAGTTCTTTCTTCTCGCGTTCGCGGCCGAAGAGTGGCTTGACGATTTCCAAAAATTCGCCGATGGTGGCAATTCTCTGCGTAGCCCGTGCCTTAACGATGACAGATGCCAGTTTCCGGCTGTTCTTCAGCTCGCCGTACAGATAAAAAATATCGGCCAGCTTTTCTTCTTCGTAGGTATTCACGATGTCGGCAGCGGTCAGGCCGGCACGCTTGTTCATACGCATATCCAGTGCCCCGTCGAAGCGGAAGGAGAATCCCCGTTCGCTGTCATCAAAGTGATGGGAAGATACGCCGAGGTCGGCAAGTATGGCATCCACTTTTTCGATGCCGTGATAGCGTAGGAAGTTGTGCAGGTAGCGGAAGTTGCTGCGTACGAATGTAAAATGCGGGTTGTTCACAATGTTGCGTTCCGCATCCTCGTCCTGGTCGAAGCTCAGCAGCCGGCCGCCGTCTTCCAGGCGGGACAGTATCTCGCGCGAATGTCCTCCTCCACCAAACGTTACGTCTACATACGTGCCGTCCGGACGGATGTTCATTGCATCTACGCTCGGCATCAGCAATACGGGGATGTGATATGTTGTTTCTTCTTTCATCATCTGTTGTTTATAGCTTATTTTCGTCACAACAAATATTTTCGTCTCCCAGCAGTTCTTCAAGAGCCTCGCTGAACTCGTCGGGGTTCATGAATGGTTGGTCGGCACGTTCCTTAGCCCAGATTTCTATTGTGTTGTCCACACCAATGAAGCGGACATCACTTTGTATACCCGCCATTTGCAGGTAACGTTTTGGGAGCAGGATGCGTCCGTTCCCGTCAGGGGTCATAACTTCCGCGTCACTTACGAACTGGCGGAAAATCATTTGTTGTTTGGCGTTCCATTTATTCAGCCGGCAGCGAAGTTGGTTTTGAGTGGCAAACCATACACTTTCCGGGTAGAGCACCAGGCAATCCTGATACACGTCCTTACGCAACACGAGTCTTTCTTCAGAAGCGGCTTGCAGCTGTTTCCGGAAGGTGGCCGGGATGAAAACTCTTCCTTTTGCATCCGCCTTAGCCTCGATATTACCTAAAAATTGTATCATTTCTCACCTTATTATAATAAGCGACGGTAAAAATACACATTTCCCCACAATTCCCCACAATCTTTTAACTAAAATCTTAGGAAGAAGTTTTCAACACCTTGTTGATAGCTTATTCATTTGATAATGAAGCTGCTTTTGAAACGCTTTGCTGGTGGGGGATTCGTGTAGTCTCTTTTGAAAAGATTCGGTTGAGGATGACGGTCTTTGGTTTGAAAGTCGCTTGTTGGTGGAATGGTGTCTTGGGTGGGAAACTTCTTTCCCAGCTTTGCGGATATCTAAACCAAGACTTGGTTTCTCTATCCCCAGGCTTGGTTTGGAAAAACCAAAGTTTGGGATAAAGCTCTTTCTTAACTCTTTCTTGTTTTAGTATTAACTTCTGAAACTTTTTTTGTTAACTTCCCGTCTATTTTGTGAACGTTACTACTTACCGGAAGATGATGGGAGGGAGGAGTGATAATATTCCCCCTGGAGTGGTTGATTATTACATTCATCCACAGAATCCAGGGGGGATAAATGTTTTTTTACTGTATGCTGTTCAGCAAGTCTAGCTTGCCCTCGTTCACCAGTTTTAGAATGAGTTCGCCAAACAATGTGTTTTGCCATGCAAACCAGGCGCGGGTGAACTTGGCGGGATTGTCTTTGTGGAAAGACTCGTGCATAAAGCCGGTTCCGGCTTCTGTATCCATCAACATCTTCACGCAAGTTTTAATCTCTTCATCGTTCTGGCTTGTGAAGGCTTTCATCATGATGCTCATCGGCCAAATCATGTCGTAGCCGATGTGCGGACCTCCAATGCCTTCGCCTGCCGTACCTTTGAAGAAGTATGGGTTATCCTCGCTCCATACGAAACGACGGGTGTTCTGGTAAATAGGATCGTTGATGTCCACATCGCCCAGATAGGGCAGTGCGATAAGGCTCGGTACATTGGCGTCGTCCATCAGAAGGTGGTTGCCGAAACCGTCTACCTCGAAGGCATAGATGGTGCCGTATTTGGGATGGTTGTAGGTAGCGTATTTTCGTAGGGCGGTTTCTACTTCTCCGGCCAGGTCGGTACATTCTTTTGCAAGCTCCGGGCGGTTATTGACTTCAGTCAGAATCTCGGCTGCCTTACGCAGCGAAGATACGGCGAAGAAGTTGGAGGGTATCAGGAATTGGAAGGTGGTGGCGTCATCGGAAGGGCGGAAAGAAGATGCAATCAGTCCGACCGGTTTCACCGGATTGCCCCAGCCGTCGTTGGTCATCGTGTCCAGTGCGCGTTCAGTTACCCGCTGGAAATGGTAGGAACCGCGTCCGTCACGGCGCTGTTGGTCGCGGAAGGTGGTCAGGATGTTTTGGATTGCTTTTATCCACTCGGCATCGAAGATGCTTGTATCACCGGTCGTTTTCCAGTAATGGTAGGCAAGGCGTAGCGGATAACACAGTGAATCGATTTCCCATTTACGCTCGTGCACCTCGTCGTTCATGTCGGTAAGGTCGGTTTTCCAGTGTCCGTCGGGGATGGGGCCGTCGTTGAAGGCGTTGGCAAACGGGTCTACATTAATCAGCTTGAATTGGCGGTTGATGACTCCTGCAAGCATCGTCTTCAGTTCCTTGTCTTCATTGGCCAGCTGTACGTAGGGCCACACCTGCGCACCTGAGTCGCGGAGCCACATGGCATGGATATCTCCGGTGTAGACAAATGTGTCGGGCTTCCCGTCTTTCTTGTCCTTGCGGAAATGGACGGTGGTGTCCAGCGTGTTGGGAAAGCAGTTAGTGAACATCCATGACAGCTTCTGATTTTTCAGCAGCTGCTGTATCCGTTGAATTTGTTCTTCTACGGCTTTGGAACGGAACAGTCGTTTTGATTCTACCGGTCGGTTGTCTTTCTTGATAGCGTCGGAGGCGCATACGTGGTTACTCATGGCCGGCTGTACGGCAAAAACGGCAGGAGTAGCCATTGTCATTGCTGCAAATGTGCAGGCTGTAATGATTGTCTGTTTCTTCATGTTGTTTATTAATTACTCGGTTTTTCTTTAGGTATCTTGGTTTGTGTCCCATGATTGCCCAAAGATAAGCATATTTACTTTTTTATCCGGCCAATTAATAAACAATTCTTAGGTTGCCGTATTCTCTTATCTGAAATCTTTCAGTTCCTGTTGCAGTTTCTGGCGGGTAAAGAAGATGCGGCTCTTTACTGTTCCAAGTGGGAGGTTCAGCTTTTCTGCGATTTCACGGTACTTGAAACCGGAGACATGCATGGAGAAAGGTATCTTGTACTCACGTGGCAAGGCATTGACAATGCGGTGCATTTCCTTCAGGTCGTAGGCGCCTTCTGTGCTGTCGAGTGTGAGGTCGTGCGGCGTGTTCAGATGATAGAGATTGTCTGTGGTATCTACAAATGTCTGGTCACGTACCACTTTACGGTAATTGTTGATGAAAATATTACGCATGATGGTATATATCCATCCTTTAAAGTTGGTATCAGGTGTGTACTTCTCTTCATTGTCCAGAGCTTTCAGGGATGTCTCTTGAAGCAGGTCGTTGGCCTCTTCGCGGTCGGAGGTTAATTTATATGCAAAGCGTAATAAGTCGTTTTGAACTCCGAGTAGGTCTTGGGTAAATGTTCTATTATTCATAATGGATGTTTTTTAAATTATTGTTCGTTTTATTGATGATGCAAAGCTACGGATGATTTCTCTTTTTGATAGACGGAAATCAAACTCTCTTTGGGGTAAAATCTAACAATTGGCAGTTTTCGGGTGGCTTTGGTTAGCTTTCAGTGCCTCGGATAGGTGGAAAAGTGGGATGTAGCCAGAGATTGCTATCCTGATTTTTGTAAATAATATTGTCGCAAAGCGTAACGGCTTGAATGAGTTTGTGTACGAAATACAAGGGGCGAGACCATGAAAGGCAGACGCGGGATTGTCCCGACCTGCCTTTCTCTCTTTTGATACAACTAAAATCTGTACTCTTCTTAATTTATGGAAATCACTGGTTTTATATGCTGAGTGCTTAAACAAAATCCTTCAAGTCTTGTTGTAGTTTTTGGCGGGTGAAGTAAATGCGGCTCTTTACCGTGCCTAAGGGCAACCCTAGCTTCTCTGCAATTTCGCGGTATTTGAAGCCGGAGACATGCATGGAGAAGGGAATCTTGTACTCCCGTGGAAGGGCGTTGACAATGCGGTGCATCTCTTTCAGGTCATATGCGCTTTCTGTGCTTTCAAAAGCGGCGTCGCGCGGCAGGTTCAGGTGATAGAGATTGTCCGTGGTATCCACGAAAGTCTGGTCACGCACCACTTTGCGGTAATTGTTGATGAAGATATTGCGCATGATGGTGTATATCCATCCTTTGAAATTAGTATCGGGCGTATACTTCTCTTCGTTATCCAGAGCTTTCAGGGATGTTTCCTGCAAGAGGTCGTTGGCTTCTTCACGGTCGGAAGTAAGTTTGTATGCAAAACGCAATAAATCGTCTTGAACTCCGAGCAGGTCTTTTTTAAATGTTATATTGTTCATATGTGCTATGTTTTTTTTCGTTAATCTTGATATTGCAAGTTTACGGAAGTTTTCTCTTTCAGGCAGACGGATTTCAAACATACTTTAGGGGAAAAACTATCAATTGACAGTTTTTAGGTGCTATTTGATAGATTTCGGGTGCAGTTTTCTGTCATTTTTTTGCGATTAATTAAAAAGATGAGTTAATTTTGCGCATTCATTTCATCAAAAGAAGAATGGCTGACGACTCTTTATTTTTGATTGACATAGACAAGATACTTCGGGAAAAGGCTCCGAAGCAGTCTAAGTATATCCCCAAGTTCGTGGTTTCTTATTTGAAGCACATCGTTCATCAAGAGGAATTGAATGTCTTTTTGCGGGAGTCGAAAGATAAAGTCGGTGTAGATTTCCTGAAAGCTTGTCTGGAGTTCCTTGATGCCAATATTGTGGTAAAGGGGGAGGAAAATCTGCCTAAAGAAGGGCTTTATACTTTTGTGTCCAACCATCCCCTGGGTGGGCAGGATGGAGTGGCACTGGGTTATGTCCTGGGCTCCTTTTATGGTGGCAAGGTGAAATATATGGTCAACGACCTGCTGATGAACCTGCACGGACTGGCGCCGCTTTGCATCCCCATCAACAAGACGGGAAAGCAGGCCAAAGACTTCCCCAGAATGGTGGAGGCGGGATTTGCTTCGGACAATCAGCTCATCATGTTTCCCGCAGGGCTTTGTTCGCGTAGGCAGAATGGGGTCATCCGTGACTTGGATTGGAAAAAGACCTTTATCGTGAAGAGTGTCGAAGCCCACCGTGATGTAGTTCCCATCCACTTCGAGGGGCGGAACTCCAACTTCTTTTATAATCTTGCCAATTTTTGTAAGATGTTGGGCATCAAGTTCAATATCGCCATGCTTTACCTGGCAGATGAAATGCTGAAGAATCGCCATAAAACATTTACCATCACCATAGGGAAGCCTATCCCCTGGCAAACTTTCGACAAATCGAAAAGCCCGGCCGGATGGGCGCAATATGTGAAGGATATTGTATATAAATTGTAGAGAGACCGTATTTATATTAAAGAAGAACTACTAACAGAAAAATATGGAAGATGTTATTGCACCGATAAGCAAGGAGCTGTTGAAAGCGGAGTTGACTGAGGAAAAGCGTCTGCGCATGACCAATAGAAGTCATAATCAGATATATATCATTACTGCCCAAGACTCTCCGAATACAATGAAGGAGATCGGCCGTTTGCGCGAGATTGCATTCCGTGCTGCGGGAGGAGGAACGGGCAAGTCTATGGATATTGATGAATATGACATCATGGACAACCCGTACAAGCAGTTGATTGTCTGGAATCCGGAAGCAGAAGAAATTTTGGGTGGATACCGTTATATCTTAGGTACGGATGTGCGTTTTGATGAACATGGTGCCCCTATTCTGGCAACTGCCCATATGTTTAACTTTTCGGATAAGTTTTTGAAGGACTATCTTCCTACGACCATCGAGTTAGGACGTTCGTTCGTTACGTTGGAGTATCAGTCTACGCGTGCAGACAGTAAAGGTCTGTTTGCGTTGGATAATCTGTGGGATGGTTTGGGCGCACTGACCGTAGTCATGCCCAATGTGAAGTATTTCTTCGGAAAGGTGACTATGTATCCCAGCTATCATCGTCAGAGTCGTGATAAGATTCTTTATTTTCTTCGGAAACACTTTGCGGATAAGGACAACCTGATTACTCCGATGAAGCCGTTGCTTCTGGAATCGGACGAGAATGAATTGGCGGCTCTCTTCTGTAAAGACTCTTTTAAGGAAGACTATAAGATTTTGAATTGTGAAATCCGTAAGGCGGGGTATAATATTCCCCCGCTGGTGAATGCCTATATGAGTCTCAGCCCTACCATGCGTATGTTCGGTACAGCCATCAATTACGGTTTCGGAGATGTGGAGGAAACGGGTATCCTAATTGCCGTGGACGAGATTTTGGCAGAAAAGCGCATTCGCCACATCGAGTCGTTCATAGCGAGCGAACCGGAGGCGTGCAAGCTTACGTCGGGAGCAAATAAGGTTGTATCATAGGACTATCCGGAGGAATGTTTGTCGTCTGTTATACCGCTGGCAAGCTATTCCCGTTTATTTTCCTATATAAATCGAGTGCAAATACATCCGTCATTCCGGAGATGTAATCCAATACCGCCTGTATTCTTTCGTAGAGTGCAGGCGCTTTTATGTTGTACTGGCCCGATACGCGATTGATGAGCAGTTGCGAATATGCCTTTTCCGGAGAACGCACGGCGTCAATCATCAGTTCGAGCAGGGTACTGATGATGCGGAAACCGGCAAGTTCAATGTCCAGTACATCGCGTGAACGGTAAATCCTCTTCAGGGAGATGTCTGCACAGTGCTTGTAGGCATTGGCTGGTACCTCGGATATATGGTTGATGAGGCTTCCTTCAAATTCTCCTTTCAGAATCTTTTCTTCATTGTCTACAAAGGCTTGCACGCATTCGCCGATAAGCAGTCCGATAACGCTGGAACGCAGATAGGCTATTTGTTCATTGGTGTCACTTACTATCTCCATCGTTTTGAGCCGGTGTGCTTGGCGCTCTTTCGAGAAATAAGAAAGAAGCAACTCTTTGGTTTCTTGTGTAGTCAGAATTTTCAGTTTGTGAGCATCCTCAATATCCATCATCTGGTAGCAGATGTCATCGGCGGCTTCCACCAGATAGACCAGCGGGTGGCGGGCATATTTCAACGGGGCATCGTTCTGCTTCTCCATACCCAACTCTTCTGCTATGCGGCGAAAACTTTCTTCCTCTGTGATGAAGAAACCGAATTTTGACTTTTTGCCTGCAAGACTCGATGAAAAGGGATATTTCACGATGCTTGCCAAGGTGGAGTAGGTGAGTACAAATCCTCCCTGTCGCCTTCCCTCAAACTGGTGGGTAAGCAGGCGGAACGCATTTGCATTCCCTTCAAAGTGGGTAAGGTCCTCCCATTGGGAAGGTGTCAGTTGGCCCTTCAGGGACATTCCTTTTCCTTCAGAAAAAAAGGTGGAAATAGCTCGTTCTCCCGAATGTCCGAAAGGAGGATTTCCCAAGTCGTGTGCCAGGCAGGCGGCGGAAACGATGGAGCCTATTTCGGTGAGGTAGCTGTCTTGCAGTTCCGGACGGCGGGCAATGAGAGCTTTCGATACATCGTTGCCTAGTGAGCGGCCTACACATGATACTTCCAAGCTGTGTGTCAATCGGTTGTGGACGAATACACTACCGGGAAGAGGGAATACCTGGGTTTTGTTCTGCAGACGGCGGAAGGGAGCAGAGAAGACAAGGCGGTCATAGTCACGTTGGAATTCCGAGCGGTTTTCATGGCGTTCCTGGTGAAACTCTTCCAGTCCGAAGCGTTTGGCAGATATGAGCGTATTCCAATTCATCATGATGTTATTTGAGATTTGACGATTTACTATTTACGATTGAAGTTACTATTATTTAACTGCAAATGTATCACTATTTTGTATAAAAAGCCGTATTTTCGCCCAAGTTTATAGTAAAAGGAAGATGAATTGCGAAACTTGAATTACTCGAATTGTAAGAATAGAAGTAGCCCCAATCGTAAATAGTAAATCGTCAAATCGTAAATAACATCATGTTGAACGTACAAATCATCAATAAATCAAAGCATCCGCTTCCGGCTTATGCCACTGAGCTGTCTGCAGGAATGGATATCCGTGCAAACCTTAACGAACCTATTTCGCTGGCTCCGATGCAGCGGTGTCTGGTGCCTACGGGCCTTTATATCGCTCTTCCGGAAGGATTTGAGGCGCAAGTGCGTCCGCGTAGTGGATTGGCCATTAAGAAGGGGATTACCGTGCTGAACTCCCCTGGAACGATTGATGCCGATTACCGTGGTGAGGTTTGTATTATTCTCGTCAACCTTTCTGCAGAAACCTTCGTCATCGAAGATGGGGAGAGGATTGCACAAATGGTGATAGCGCGTCACGAACAAGCTCTTTGGCAGGAAGTGGAAGTGCTGGATGAGACGGAGCGCGGTGCCGGAGGTTTCGGGCATACGGGTAAAAAATGAATGGATATTGTTCCGTTTTACGGGTTAAGAATTTATAATTAAATAGATGAGAATCAGAGTAAAAATAATACTTGCGTTGTTGATAGGTACCTTCTGCTTTACTACGTACGGAGTGCAGGCTGCCAACGTTCAAGCTTCAAAGGAGAAAATGAGCGGGTACGGTCGGTCTGAAAAGGCACGGAAGGAATTGAAGAAACGGAAGAAGTCGAAGAAAGCCGACGTTTCGCTCGTAAAGGAGCTTACCCCCGAACAGCAGCGCCGTTACGACTACTTCTTTCTTGAAGCCGCCCGTCTGAAAGTCCAAAAAGACTATGATGCGGCTTTCGATGTCCTGCAACATTGCCTGACGATAAACCCGAACGCATCATCGGCTTTGTATGAGATGGCCCAGTATTATATGTACCTCAAGCAGGTGCCGTTGGGACAAGCCGCCTTGGAAAAGGCGGTGGAGAATGCTCCCCATAATTACTGGTATGCCCAGGGACTTGCCAATCTGTATATGCAGCAAAACGAAACGGAGAGAGCCGCTGCCTTGTTGGAAAATATGGCGGTACGTTTCTCGGATAAGCTGGACCCGCTATACAACTTGCTGGAGATTTACAACCGCCAGGAAGAGTATGACAAAGTTATCGGTATACTGAACAAGCTCGAGGAACGGATGGGCAAGAATGAACAGCTCAGTATGGAGAAGTTCCGCATCTATCTGCAAAAGAAGGACGACAAGAGCGCCTTTCATGAAATAGAAAGTCTGGTAGAAGAGTATCCCAACGATATGCGCTATCAGGTTGTGCTGGGGGATGTCTATATGCAGAACGGGAAAAAGCAGGAAGCTTATGAGATTTACAAGAAGGTGCTGGCCGAAGAGCCGGACAATGCAATGGCCATGTACTCATTGGCTTCTTACTACGAAGAGACCGGACAGAAGGAGCTGTATGAACAGCAATTGGACACGCTGTTGCTGAACAAGAAAGTGGCTTCGGACACCAAACTGAATGTGATGCGGCAGTTCATCGTGCAGAACGAGCAGGCAGGCAAGGACAGTACACGTGTCATTACGCTCTTCAACCGCATCATGGAGCAGGAGCCCGATGAGGCGCAATTACCTTTGCTGTATGCCCAATATCTTCTTTCCAAAGGAATGAACAAGGAGGCAGGGCCGGTTCTGCGCCAGGTTCTGGCGATAGACCCTACCAACACAGCGGCTCGTATGACATTGCTGGGGGAAGCTGTGCGCCAGGAGGATTACAAGGAAATAATGAATTTGTGCGAAGCCGGTGTGGAGTCCAATCCCGATATGTTGGAGTTCTATTTCTATCTGGCCATTGCCTACAACCAGGCGGAACGGACGGATGATGCCCTTGCCATCTGTCAAAAGGCTTTGTCGCACGTCAAGGACGACAGCAAGAAGGAGGTCGTATCAGATTTTTATGCCATTATCGGTGATGCTTATCACACCAAGAATCTGCATGCGGAAGCTTATGCGGCTTATGATTCCGCTTTGGTGTACAATCCTTCAAACATCGGTGCCTTGAATAACTACGCATATTATCTTTCCGTGGAGCGCCGCGACTTGGACAAGGCGGAAGAGATGAGCTACAAGACAGTGAAAGCCGAGCCGAACAATTCCACCTATCTCGATACATATGCATGGATATTGTTTGTTAAAGGTAATTATGCCGAGGCGCGTCTCTACATAGATGAGGCGATAAAGAATGATAAAGATAGCAGTGACGTGGTCTTGGAACATTGCGGAGATATCTATTACATGACTGGCGATGCGGAAGGTGCCTTGAAATACTGGAAACAAGCCTGGGATAAGGGCAATCGCTCTGATACGTTGAAACAGAAAATACAAAAAAAGAAATATATATCAGATGAAACTAAACCTGCTGAATGATATGGCAAGGATATGCCGCCTGTTGTCCTTGCTGTTGTTGCTGGCTGTGGGGCTTGCCGGTTGCAAGACTTCGCGTCACTCAAGTTCTCTGTCCGGAGAATCTGCCTGCCTTTCCTCCAAAGTGCAGCTGACGGTACCCCATAAAGATGCCACCCTTACTGTGAACGGTACGATGAAGTTGAAGAAGGAAGAATGCATGCAGATTTCCTTTCTGATGCCGATACTTCGTACGGAGGTGGCACGTATGGAAGTCACCCCGGATGAGATTCTGTTGGTAGACCGTATGGGAAAACGTTATGTCCGTGCAACACGTAAGGAACTGAAGGATGTGCTGCCCAAGAAGGCGGATTTTGCCCATTTGGAGAAACTGCTTTATGCTGCTTCCAAACCCAATGGCAAGAAGGTGCTTACCGGCAAGGAACTCGGGATACCCTCTCTGGAAAAGGGAAAGATTGAACTTTCCAACTTCTCGGATAAGCCTTTTGCACTGACTCCTACCCAGCTCTCACAGAAATATAAAGAGGTGGAGCTGGAAGAACTGCTGGAAATGCTGATGGACCTTTGATTAGTTGATAATTGTCAGATAATCCCTCATAACTTATAACTCATAACTTATGAAGCTTCTCCTTCTCTTCTTTCTCCTCCTTTTGCCGGTTTCTCCGCTCCTAGCCCAGTCCAACAAGCTGATTAAGGAACTGGAAAGCAAGCGTGGTGCCTTGCAGAAACAGATAGCAGAGTCGGAAACGCTGTTGATAACCACCAAGAAGGATGTGGGAAGCCAGTTGAACGGTCTTGCTGCACTGACCGGACAGATAGAAGAGCGCAAACGCTATATTCTGACTATCAATAATGATGTGGAATCCATAGAGCGCGAGTTGTCTTCATTAGAACGTCAGTTGACCCGCCTGCAACGTGACCTAAGGGACAAGAAGAAGAAATACGAATCGTCCGTTCAATATTTGTATAAGAACCGCTCCATTGAAGAGAAGCTGATGTTCATTTTCTCTGCCAAGAGCCTGGCACAGACCTATCGACGCATGCGCTATGTACGTGAATATGCTACTTATCAGCGCCTGCAAGGCGAGGAAGTGTTGAAAAAGCAGGAGCAGGTGAACCGTAAGAAGACTGAGCTTCAGCAAGTGAAGGTTGCCAAGGAAGGATTGTTGAAAGAACGTGAAGAGGAGAAAGTCAAGCTGGAAGCGCAGGAGAAGGAACAAAAGTTGTTGGTAGCCAATCTGAAAAAGAAACAGCGGGGCTTACAGAACGAACTGAATAAGAAACGCCGTGAAGCCAATCAGCTCAATGCACGCATTGACCGTCTGATAGCGGAAGAAATAGAGAAAGCGCGTAAGCGTGCGGCAGAAGAAGCGCGCCGTGAGGCAGCCGCACGTAAAAAGGCTGGTGAAAAAAACGAAAAAACGGCAACTGCCTCTACGCCCGCAAAGCCGAAGGCACAGCCTTTGGAAACTTACTCCATGAGTAAGGCAGACCGTGAATTATCAGGGAACTTTGCTAATAATCGCGGTAAGTTGCCGATGCCCATCACCGGCGCGTATATCATTACCAGCCATTACGGCCAGTATTCTGTGGAAGGTTTGCGCAATGTCAAGCTGGACAATAAGGGCATCGATATACAAGGGAAACCGGGTGCCCAAGCCCGTGCCATCTTCAATGGTAAAGTGGCGGCTGTCTTTAAACTGAACGGACTGTTCAATATCCTTGTCCGTCACGGGAATTATATATCAGTCTATTGCAACTTGTCATCGGCCTCGGTGAAGCAGGGCGATGATGTTACCACCAAACAGACTCTCGGACAAATCTTCTCGGATGGGGCCGACAATGGTCGTACGGTGCTACACTTCCAATTGAGGAAAGAGAAGGAAAAACTGAATCCGGAGCCGTGGCTGAACAGATAATGATAATTTAAATTTTTACTTCTTCCAGCAGCTCCAGATACATCCCTATCGCCTCCTCTATCTCCTTGACAAAGATAAATTCATCGGCAGTGTGTGAACGGGCACTTTTCCCCGGTCCCATCTTCAGAGAAGAGAATGGCATCAGTGCCTGGTCGGACAAGGTCGGTGAGCCGAAAGGAGTACGTTTCATGGCAATAGCCTTTTGCACTACCGGATGCTCCGGAGCTACGTGTGAAGAGCTTAGCCGGAAGGAGCGGGCTTTGGCTTCACACGTGATGTGTTTCTGTATTTCATCGAATAGCTCCTGATTGCTATAACACTCGTTGCTGCGAATGTCTACGACAAAAGTACAACGGTCGGGAATGACGTTATGCTGTGTACCGGCGTTTACCATGGTTACGCTCATCTTCACGGGACCCAGCAGGGAAGATTCTTTTGGGAAACGGTAATCACGAAACCAGGCAATATCATCCAATACCTTATATATAGCATTATCTCCCTCGTTTCGGGCTGCATGTCCCGATTTTCCGGTAGCAGTTACGTCCAGCACCATCAATCCTTTTTCTGCAATGGCAGGTTGCATCTCTGTCGGCTCGCCTACAATGGCAAACTGTATGGGAGGGAGTTCCGGCAATACGCATTCTATTCCCCCCTTGCCTGATACTTCCTCCTCACACGAGGCAAGATATATCAGATTGTAGGCCTGAGTGGTGCGGCACAATGTCAGGAATACTTGCAGCAGGCTGACTACACTGGCTCCGGCATCGTTGCTGCCCAGCCCGTAGAGCTTTCCATTACTTTCCAGCGTTGGTTTGAAAGGATCTTTCCGCCACCCGTTGACGGGTTTTACGGTGTCGATATGGGAATTCAGCAGCAAGGTCGGTTTCTTTAAGTCGAACATCGGGCTGAGGCACCATACATTGTTGCCTTTACGTCCTGTTGCCATGCCTTGCATTTCGATATAGTTCTGCAGATAATCTGCCGCCTTCTCCTCGTCGCGGCTCAAGGAAGGAATGGCTATCAGTGATTTGAGCAATCCGATTGCTTCGGAAGTTAAAGTCGGTATATCGTAAATCATATTCGGTAAATAAATAATCTGGCCGCAAACTTACGGATAAAAAATGAAAAGGACGCCAAACCGACGTCCTTTCTGTTTTTTCAATATTGTTTAGAAGAAGCAACTGAGTGATATCATCAAGTTGCGGTTTTTGTTGCCTGAATCTTTAATGTTCTCTACCAGTCCCCAGTCATAACCGATGGAAATCTGATATTTCTGACTGAATTCGACTCCGGCTTTTAATCCGAGACCGAAATCAAAACGCTTCATGGCATCATCCCCGAATACATTGGTGGAGTTATCATCAAACTCATATTCGTCAAGAATATCTCCTTCTGCCTTGGCTTTGCCAAAAAGACCGATGGCTAAATAAGGACCGGCATTGCCGAATATGGCAAAGTTCTCATTCACTGCATATTTATAGCCAATGTGTACAGGAATTTCCAGGTAGTAGGGATTGAACTTGATAGAAGCAGCAGAGCCTCCGTCTATTTTGGCTCCTTTCAGCGTAAGTAATGCACCCATATCGAGGTAGACTCCTTCTGAAATTTGAGGCAATCCTACTTCAGCCTTTACCCCAGCATGAAAGCCTATTTTACTGTCGAAACCGGTAATGGAGAAGTTACTGGAGTTCATGCCGACTGTTGCTCCCCATCTGAGGTTGTCTTGAGCATTGATGCTTGCTAAACCTATGGTCAGCATAGCCATTAAAAGCAATACTTTTTTCATGTTCATTGAATTTGATTTAGTTTGTATATCACCACAAATATATAGATATTTAATATATTTCTATTGTTTTAATGGTAAAGAAAGTATCTTTTGTGGATAATTTGCTAACGGATGGTCGGATACTTTAAAGGTAAAGTTTGAATAATTACCCGCTAATATCAAATTAGTTTCAAATGAAACCACTACCTTTGTACCGTATTTACCAATATCAAAAGTTATGACTTATCATCATTTATCTGTCCTGGTGCATCGCCAGGCAGAGAAGTATGGAGACAAAATAGCCCTGAAATACAGGGACTATGAAACTGCACAATGGATACCCATCTCTTGGAAAGAGTTCTCACAGACTGTACGCCGGACTGCCAATGCAATGGTGGCTTTGGGAATAGAGCCACAAGAGAATATCGGTATCTTCTCGCAGAATAAACCCGAATGTCTCTTTACTGATTTCGGTGCATTCGCCAACCGGGCGGTGACTATACCTTTGTATGCTACCAGCTCACCGGCCCAGGCACAGTATATCATCAACGATGCACAGATACGTTATCTGTTTGTAGGCGAGCAGTTCCAGTACGATGCCGCTTTCAGCGTGTTCGGATTTTGCCAGTCTCTGCAGCAGCTCATCATCTTCGACCGTGCTGTGGTGAAAGATCCGCGCGACATGACTTCCATCTATTTTGATGAATTTATGGCAATGGATGAAGAGTTGCAGCACAATGCCATTGTAGAAGAACGTACAGCAGCTGCCTCAGATGATGACCTCGCCAATATCCTTTATACTTCCGGTACTACCGGTGAGCCGAAAGGTGTCATGCTCCATCATTTCAATTATAGAGAGGCTTTCCGCATTCATGATATCCGATTGCCTTTCATGACAGACCAGGATGTTTCCATGAACTTCCTTCCGCTGACCCATGTATTCGAAAAGGCATGGACCTACCTTTGTATACATCGGGGAGTGCAGGTCTGCATCAATCTCCGTCCACAAGATATCCAAACTACTATTAAAGAGATACGCCCTACACTGATGTGCAGTGTACCCCGTTTTTGGGAGAAAGTCTATGCCGGTGTGCAGGAGAAGATTTCCCAGGAAACCGGTCTGCGTAAGGCGATGATGTTGGATGCCATCAAGGTGGGCAGGACGCATAACATTGATTATTTGCGCCAAGGAAAGACTCCTCCGATGATGCTTCATCTGAAATACAAGTTCTACGAAAAGACCATTTATGCTCTGCTGAAGAAGACGATAGGTATTGAGAACGGTAATTTCTTTCCTACGGCAGGTGCTGCTGTGCCCGATGAAATCTGCGAGTTTGTGCATTCTGTAGGTATAAACATGGTGGTGGGCTATGGTCTGACGGAATCTACGGCTACCGTTTCCTGCTTCCTCAACGAAGGCTATGAGATTGGTTCCGTAGGTACGGTGATGCCTGATGTGGAGGTGAAGATTGGCGAGAACAACGAGATACTTCTTCGTGGTAAGACTATCACTACCGGCTACTACAAGAAACCGGAGGCAACGGCTGCTGCCATCGACCGTGACGGTTGGTTCCACACGGGTGATGCCGGTTATTTGAAGGATAGCCATCTGTATCTGACGGAGCGTATCAAAGACTTGTTCAAGACCTCCAACGGAAAATACATTTCGCCGCAGGCATTGGAAACGAAGCTGGCTATTGACCGTTACATTGACCAGATTGCTGTCATTGCCGATGAGCGTAAGTTTGTTTCCGCTTTGATAGTTCCCGTTTATGGCTTTGTGAAGGATTATGCCAAGGAGAAAGGCATTGCATACAGCAATATGGATGAGTTACTGCAACATCCCAAGATACAGGCGTTGTTCCGTGCCCGTATCGATACCTTGCAGCAGCAATTTGCCCATTATGAGCAAGTGAAGCGCTTCACGCTCCTGACCGAACCGTTCAGCATGGAGCGTGGCGAGCTGACGAACACGCTGAAGCTGAAACGCTCTGTAGTGGCAAAGAACTACAAGGGGCTGATTGACAAGATGTACGAGGAATAGATTTCCATTTGTTTGTTTTTGAACCGTCCGACTTGGAGTGAATTATTTTCATTCCGGGCCGGACGGTTTGTTTTATGTATGGACTTGCCCTTGGCAGATAGGACTCTCGAGTATGTGCACGTTAGTTAGGCTTAAAAAACAGCCTGGTAGATAAATGGGGATTTATCATTTCAAAACAGCTTCTTCAAAGATAAAGGGGAAGAACCGTCTGTCATCTGTCACGGGATTCAAGCACGTAGTCCGGAACGCTCCCCTTGTTCAGTCCGTCTTTCCCCGTTGCTTTATCCCTCAAACGCTTGGTGTCTGTCCCCGAAACAGCCTTTGTTCATTGTCGGCTCACTCGGGTGAACAAATCAGCTCACTATGGTGAACAACTCCATTCACTATAGTGAACGAGTCAGACCACTATAGTGAGCCGCTCAGAAACTCAAAGCCTCTATAAGACAAAGAAGCGGACACAACAAGAGAAAGAAGGGGACGAGACAAGAGAAAGCAAGGGAACGGGACAGACCGAACACCGGTGAGGGCAAAATTTGCCCTCACCCTTTTTATTTGCCCTCACTCACCCATGTAATGCCGATGAACAGGGCGGTTCGGGAAGTGAGTGAGGGCGGTGAGGGCAACATTAAGAAAATCGTATTAGTTTTTCCTTCTTCTTCCGAACCCGATTAACTTTTATTAGCAAAGAAACTTCTGTTTCTCGATAGGGTTGCGGTTCTCTACCCGGTTTTATATACGAAGCTTAAAAAGAAATCTGCAGAATAAGAGACATTTTAATAAGCTCGAGTATTAACCGTAACATTCTAATAGCCTATGTAGCATACAAAAAGAAACAAATGAGATTGACATTCAACCCTGCTTGTCAATCGGAAAGACAGACCCCATCAGAATCTGTTTATTAACTTAACACACATTTAATCTAATATTTATTTTCCGAAAAACAGCTTATGAAAAAAAGAATTATGCTGACCTTGGTTTGCCTGCTGGCAGCCATCGGTTGGGTAGCAGCCCAAAATTCCCCCATTACCGGTATCGTTATTTCAGCTGAGGACAATGAACCGATTATCGGAGCTTCCGTATTGGTAAAAGGAAGCACTACCGGAGCCGTAACGGATTTAGACGGCAAATTCACTATTACAGATGCGCCCGCAGGTGCGAAAATCCTGCAAGTGTCTTTCGTAGGTATGATAACACAAGAAGTTCCCATCACTCCGGGGACGATAAGAGTCACATTAAAGAATGATGCCAAGCTGCTGGATGAAGTGGTGGTAACGGCATTGGGTATCGCAAAGAAAGAAAAATCACTGACTTACTCTACTCAGGTAGTAAACGGTGATGAATTGGCACGCGTGAAAGACCCCAATATGATGAACGCATTGGCCGGTAAGACGGCAGGTGTGCAGATTAATAAGAGTTCTTCCGGTTTGGGAGGTTCTTCTAAAGTGATTATTCGTGGTAACCGTTCTGTAAGCGGAAGTAACCAGCCGTTGTATGTGATAGACGGTGTACCGTTCGGTTCATCTACCAACGAAAATACCTCAACTACTATCGGCGGAGACAACGACAGTGGTAACTACGACCGTGGCGACGGTATTTCCAATCTGAATCCCGATGATATTGAGAGCATGAACATATTGAAAGGCCCTGCCGCAGCTGCACTTTACGGTAGTTCGGCTGCCAATGGTGTGGTGATTATTACCACTAAGAAGGGCAAGGAAGGACGCGCCAGTATCAGTTTCAATACCAGCACCACTTTCGATATAGCTGCATACGGTATTCCCGAATTCCAGAATCACTATACGGGTGTGTCAACCAGTTGGGGCAGTGATATCAAAGGTAGTCCCGACTATACAGACGATTTCTTCAAAACAGGTGTCACTACTATCAACTCGCTCTCGTTGAGCATGGGTTCGCAAGCTATGCAAACTTACTTTTCCTATGCTAATACTTACGGCAAGGGCGTGGTGGAAGGTAATAGCTTGGTGAAGCATAATTTCAATTTTCGCGAAACTGCCAACTTCCTCAATAACAAACTGACTGTTGATGCCAATATCAATGCGATGTATCAAAGGGGGAACAACCGTACTACTTCGGGAGGTTATTACATGAATCCTTTGGTAGGTCTTTATCACTTCCCGCGTGGTGGTGTTGAAGGTGGAAAGGACTTTAACTACTACAAAGATAATTATCAGATTCTTAATGCCGGTCGTAACATAATGGACCAGAACTGGTATAAATCTCAAGGTACTGATATGGAGCAGAATCCCTATTGGTTGATTAATAAGGTTCCGAATGAGGATACCCGTTATCGTACATTGTTGAATCTGAGTGTGAAGTATAAGTTCAATGACCTGTTCAGTATACAGGCTCGTGGTAGTGCCGACTATGTTGTAGACAAGAACAATACACGTATGTATGCAGGTACCAGCCCGGTGTTGTGTGGTATGAATCCGGCTGGAACAGGAACTAACGGTCGTTACATCTACGGTGAATCAAGTAGCCTTTCTTCTTATGGGGATGTTTTGTTTACTTATCAACAGCAATTCACTAACTTCAGTGTCAATGCTTCGGTAGGTGCCAGCATCAACGATTATACAGGAAACGGTACAGGTTTCGATTCCTATCCGGGTATACTCTCTGTGCCCAACGTATTCACTATGCAGAACTGCTCCTTGAACAAGGGCTCATTGACCGATTGGAAAACCCATACTCAAAGCCAGAGTGTGTTCTTCACCGGTCAGGTAGGCTTCAAAGATCAGATTTATGTGGACGTGACAGCACGTAACGACTGGACTTCAACATTGGCATTTACCAAATACAAAAACAAAGGCTTTTTCTATCCGTCAGTAGGTGTGACATGGTTGCTGAACGAAACATTGAAATTACCTTCTTGGATTGATTTAGGTAAGATTCGCGGTGCATGGTCGAAGGTGGGTAACGGTTTGAATACTTATACTTCAAATCCTCTCAACTCCATTACAAAGAGTGGTAGCATCAATTTCAACAGTACAGCTCCGTTTGCAGAACTGAAACCGGAAATGACTACTTCCATTGAGTTTGGTACTGAGTGGCGCTTTTTCAATAGCCGCTTGGAGTTCGACTTCACTTATTATAAGACTAATACAAAGAATCAACTCTTTACGTTGGATGCTCCGTCAGGTTCACAATACGCCCGATATTACATCAATGCCGGTGATATTCAGAATACCGGTGTCGAAGTTATGTTGAATGGAACTCTTGTCATGACTAAGGATTTCCGCTGGAAAACCGGTGTTAACTTTGCAACCAATAAGAACGAAGCAAAGGCACTGGCTGGTGATGACTTTGGTTATTTTACATTTAGCGGTGGCGAAAGTAACAATGTATGGAGTCGTTTAGAAGTAGGTGGTTCGTTTGGTGACATTTACGGTACTACTTTTGTACGTGACGAAAAAGGCAATATTCAGTATGAACCTGCAAAAGAAGGACAAAAAGATAGTGATAGACTTCCATTGGTGGACAAGACAAATCCGGTGAAACTGGGTAATTCTACTCCTGATTTTAACTTGGGGTGGAGCAATACAATCACGTGGAAGGACTTCTCTCTTTACTTCTTGATTGATGGACGTTTTGGAGGTGAAGTGATGTCTTTGACGGAAGCCGACCTCGATCAGCAGGGAGTAAGCAAGGCAACGGGTGATGCTCGTGACCGTGGTTACGTGATGCTGGAAGGCCGTCAAATTACAGATGTGGAAGGCTTCTATAATCAGGTTGGTGGCCGTGCGGGTGTGACCGAGCATTATATGTACAGTGCTACCAACATACGTTTGCGCGAACTTTCCATTGGCTATAGTCTGCCTCAGGCTTGGTTGGCAAAGACTGGTGTCATTAAGAACGCACAGGTTTCACTTGTAGGCCGCAACCTGTTCTTCTTCAAGAACAATGCTCCATATGATCCTGATGGCATGCTTTCTACCAGCAACCGTCTGCAAGGAGTTGATGTGTTTGGTATGCCTACCAACCGTTCGATTGGGTTCAACTTGAAAGTTAATTTTTAAACAGTAGATATGATTATGAAAAATATATTTAGACTTACAGCTGTAGCGCTGCTGGCAGCTACCTTATTCTCGGCATGTACGGGAGCGTTCGAGGATATGAACACTAATCCGAAGGGAGTGAGCGATGAAGAACTAAAACAAGATAACAACTACATTGGTATGCACTTCATTCCCATGATGCAGTCTATCTATTATAATAAAAATGCAGGTGTCAATGTATGGGAATATCAGCTTATTCAAAATTTGAATGCCGATTTGTGGTCAGGCTATATCAGTACGGCTACTGCATTTGCCGGCAATGTAAGTAATGTGACCTATGCCATGAATGCAGGATGGAATGACAACTGTTGGGATTATGCTTATAGAAACGTAATGGTGGAAAGCTTGAAAATCACCAACAAGTGCAAAGACGATATGGAGACGTATGCCCATTTCGAGGCTATCAATACCATCTGCCGCGTAATAGCTATGTCGCGTCTTGCCGACCAATACGGATGTATTATCTATTCTCACTATGGCGAATCGGCTACTGGTGGTGAGTATGATTCAGGACAGGATGCTTATAAAAAATTCTTTGAAGAATTGAAAGAAGCTGCAGACGTGCTGCGTACTGCTAAAGAAAAGGATGTGGCTTCGTTTATGATGTTTGATTATGCCTATGGAGGTAACTTGAACAAATGGGCGCAGTTGTGTAACACCATTCGTTTGCGTTTGGCCATGCGTATTGTGAAGTATGATGCTGCTTGGGCAAAAAGTGAGGCGGAAGCTGCCATGAACGATAGTAATGGATTGATTGAAACCAATGATGCTAATTTCGGCATTGCAGGAAACGGTTATGTCAATCCGCTTTACGGTATTGCATTCAACTATGGAGATGGTGTTTTAGGCGCTAATATTCCTTCTATCTTGTCTGGTATGGGCGATGCGCGTCTTGATAAGTATGCTACACAGAACAGCAAGAGTGAATATTTTGGTATTCGTCTTGGTATTAAAGGACTGGAAGAAGAAGGGTTTTCGGATGCCTATAAGGCGATTGTAAGTCGACCCAACTTGACAGAAACCTCTCCTGCTATTTTGGCAACTGCTGCCGAAACCATTTTGTTGGAAGCCGAAGCTGCTTTGCGTGGTTGGGATGTAAATGGTAAGGGCACCGCTCAGAGCTTGTATGAAAAGGGTATACGGACATCGTTCGAACAATGGGGAGCCGCTGTGGGCGATTATTTAAGCAGTACGACTACTGCTGCAGCGTATGTAGACCCCGTTATTCCCGCTGCCAGCATTGAAGGCCAGAGCAAGGTGACTGCTAAATGGGACGAGTCTTTGAGTAACGAGGAAAAATTTGCTAAGATTGCCACACAACGCTGGATTGCTATTTATCCTGAAGGTATGAATGGCTGGGCTGAGATACGTCGCACTGGTTATCCCAAATTATTCCCGGTAATGGTGAACTACAGTCAAGGTGAGATTGATACAGATCTTGGCCCACGCCGTTTACCCTTCACCATCAATGAAAAAGGCAATAATCCTACCGGTTATGCCAAAGCCGTCGAAATGTTGGGCGGACCGGACAATGGCGGTACTCGCATCTTCTGGGATGTAGATAAACCGAACTTCTAATCCGCATTATTATCATAGAGATTAAGTGATGAGGACTTTTTGAAGCATGTTTTTTTAAGGGGAAGTATGAAAAACATATTTCATATTTCCCTTTATGTATTTTTTGTTTAATATAATAATTGATTATTATGAATTCAAAATATCTCGTGAATGGCTTGTTTATATTATGCTATTCTATGTTTTTAATGTTTATGAGCGCTTGTTATAATGAGTTGGAAACTGTTGACTTTGAAGAACAAGAAGAACAGCAAAGCGTTTCAATAGAAGATGGTATGTGTATAATCCAATCACTTGGATTCGATACTTTAGATGTGGTAGAGTTGAAGTCAGGTTATCTTATTCAAGGTGATATATACCTTGAAAAAAGTAAACTTGTCACTTATAGTCAACCACAAACAAGGCAGGCTTATCATACTACCGGTTTAATTGGTCACCCCAAACAAAGAGCAATTACCGTTGGTGTTGATAGCTCGATACCTGCATCAGGTGTGGATGATTGGCGAGATGAAATACAGGAAGCCATCAATCTGTGGAATCCTCTTAGTAACCTTAAAATGACTTATACTACAGCTGCCAATCCGGATATACTCATCCGTAGTGATGCTAGCACTCCTTTACCGAACAATACTATTGCGGCAGGCTCTTGGCCTATGAATGGAAAACCAGGTTCCTCTATTTGGATAAATTTGGATTATGATTATAACAAAACCATTCCAAGACTTCAGAAGATATATAATATGGTACATGAGTTGGGACATTGCTTCGGACTAAGGCATACAAATTGGAAATCATTGGGTGAATCTGTGGCCAATGGTATTACTGGAACTTTTGATTCAGATCCCTATTCTGTGATGAATGGAGGAACTGCCGAATATCAATGGTCTGGGTTTAGTGAGGGAGATAAATCAGCGATAAGTTATTTGTATCCTCGATTTTTTGAAGGAGATTTTGTTAATTACCCAACAGAGGTAAAGCGCTTTGGAGTTGACGTGTATATGGTACGTGTTGTCGGCAATCACCCTATTCTGAAATATGAATGGGGGACTACAGGCATGTTTTTGCTTGCTTCCGAAGGAGATGCTGCTAAAGTTATTTTTGGTAGTCCTGTAACTTCTGAACTTAGGGCATATGTTACTACTGTATATGGAGAAACTTATTGTATTAGTAGAGAGTATGCCACTCAAACAACTATTCAAAGACTTGTTGAAAATTGAGATTAGGCATAGTTCCTCATATATTTGTACTAATTTTCTTCTCCTTTATGCTTTAATCACCTTATAACTTAATAATTATAATATGATGAAGAATGTAATAAAACTTATCTTTTTGCTTTTTGATTTAGTTATCGGTTGCTGCGTTTTGCTTCATGCCCAGGTAGATGAAAAGTTGAAAGCCGACATCGTCAGCACGGGCTACGTGCACAGTCCGTTACCGCTCGACGAGACAAAGGCTTTCGAAACATTCGGCTTGAAAAAGAAAGTGTTGGAAACCGTGATGCTGTGTGATATGGAGGATTTCTCCAAATGGTCGCATAAGGGCATCGGTAAGATTGGTTTGACTGACGAACGGAGCAAGTCCGGCAAGCACAGTCTGCGTCTGGAAGCTCCCGCCCATCCGGAGAAGATTCTTGGCTGGGGTTTGGGACGCGGCACTTGCATGGCCTCTTATGATATAGGAGGTGTGAACTGGGAAGGTTACAACCGCCTGAAGTTCTATATCTATCCCACGTGCGAAGGAGCACGCAGCATCTACCTCAACCTTTATGTGGAGAATGACGGAGAAATAAAAGTACCCGACATTTACGGTCGGGAAGGCTACCACGAAATCAATCTGAAAAATAACCAATGGAACGAATGCTTCGTCGAGATGTCCGGACTGGCGCGCGACAAGGTAACCAAGATTTCATTTGCCATCGAAGTGTTCGGCAAAGAACGTACTATGGGCGACTTCCTTCGCTTCGATGTAGATGCCGTGGAACTTCAGAAGGTGGAGAACCCGGAAACCGTGAAAGGCTGGATGCCTGCACAGAATCGCATCATCTTCTCTACTACCGGTTATAGTATAGAGAGCCCCAAAAGCGCCATTGTCAATGTGGAAAAGCACGGCGGACAGTTCCAGTTGAAGGATGCCGCTACGCAGGCCATTGTTTATACCGGTCCCGTTCGTAAGGAAAAGACCGGCCTGGGAGAGTTCGAGACAATAGACTTCTCGGACTTCAAGACACAAGGCCGTTACGTCATTCAGGTAGGGGATGTCACCACCTTGCCTTTCTATATCCATCAGGATGTGTGGGATGATTCTGCCTGGCGTATGGTGAACTTCCTGTTCTGCGAGCGTTGCGGTTATCCCGTTCCCGGAAAGCACGGGGCTTGTCATAATGACCTGCATGCCACTTACAACGGACATATCATTCCTATAAACGGAGGATGGCACGATGCCGCCGATATGTCCCAACAGACCTTACAGACGGGAGAGATAGCCTATTCCTTGCTCTTGATGGCCGAACGTGCCAAAGAAAAAGGCAATATAGACTTGTACAACCGCCTGATGGAAGAGGCTTTGTGGGGAATGGACTATGTGATGAAGACCCGTCTGGGCGATGGCTACCGTGCACAGACATGGGGCACCAACCTATGGACCGACGGTAAGGTGGGCACCGACGATGATGCCGGTCGCCGCGAACTGCTTGTCCATAACGGAGCTTTGGAGAATTTCCTGCTTGCAGGAATTGAAGCGTATGCCTCCATGAGGATTGAAAATGACGAGTCGCTTAAGGGTAATCTGAAGAAGATTGCAAAGGAAGACTTCGGCTATGCCATGAAGCGCTTCAACGAACTTGGCTTTGCCGAGCTGATAAAGAAGGGTGGGGGACATGCCGCCATGGCATCCGAGAGCCAGTATCACGCCAACATCTCATGGGCGGCCAGCATGCTCTATAAGCTGACCGGCGAACAGCAGTATGCCGATGAGGCTGTAAAAGCCATCCGCTACACCTTGCAGTGCCAGCGCACCGAACCGTTGAAAGACAAAGACAAGACCTGCGGCTTCTTCTATCGCGATTTGGCAAAGAAGTCCATTGTACACTATACTCATCAGTCTCGCGATTATGCCTACATGGAAGCCCTTGCCGCCCTCTGCGAAACGCAGCCCCGTCATGCCGAGTATGAGCAGTGGATTCGTGCCATGAAACTCTATGGCGGTTATCTGAAGAACATCATGAAGTATGTATATCCTTATGGAATGGTGCCCAGCGGCATCTATCACAAGGATGAAGTGAAGGACTCCGTCAACTTCTACGCCGTCCAGGTAGGCATTCGCAGTGGTGCTGCGAAGGATTTCAAAGAACAGCTCGAGAACGGTATCCGTCTGGATAAGGAGCATTACTTGCGTATATTCCCCGTCTGGTTCTCGTTCAAAGGAAATATTGCCGTACATTTGTCTACCGGAAAAGCCGCAGCCATTTGCGCCAGAGTGTTGAAGGACAAGGAACTGAAAGACATTGCCGAACAGCAGCTCTTCTGGGTTGTAGGCAGGAATCCTTTCGGACAGTCCATGATTTATGGGGAGGGCAGCAACTATCCGCAGCTCTATACGGCACTGCCCGGAGAAACGGTAGGAGAGATACCCGTAGGTATGCAGTCTTATTTCAATGAAGATGCTCCCTACTGGTCGCAGTTCAATACGGCTACTTATAAGGAAGTCTGGGGCTCTTCGGCTGCCAGATGGCTGATGTTGGTTTCCGAATTCTAAAGCAAGATGATATGAGTGACAAGACTGTTTATTCACGGCGCAATCCGGCCATTGACATGCTGAGGGCGTTGACCATGTTCACCATGATTTTCGTCAATGACTTCTGGAAAGTGCATGACGTACCCCATTGGCTGGAACATGCCGTTTATGGTGAAGACTTTATGGGACTGGCGGATATTGTATTCCCCTGCTTCTTGTTTGCAGTGGGAATGTCCATACCATACGCCATCGAACGCAGATATGCCAAAGGCTTTTCGGCAGAATCCACCTTAGGACATATCCTTTCCCGCACCTTTGCTTTGCTGGTGATGGGGGCATTCATCACAAACTCGGAGTTCCGGCTTTCACCGGAAGCTCCCTATCCGATAGGGGTATACTGGTTCTTGATGGCCATAGGCTTTATCGGCGTGTGGAACCAATATCCGAAACCGGCTTCCGGTACTCAGAAGAACCTTTTCCGTGCTTTCAAGATAATCGGCGTATTGGTTCTTCTCTACCTTGCCTTTACCTTCCGCAATCCGCAGGAAGGTGTATTCGGGGCTTATTGGGGAATATTGGGATCCATCGGCTGGACTTATCTGGTATGTGCCGTGATTTATTTCTTCAGCCGTGACCGGTTGAAGTATCTGCTGCCCATCTGGGGAGTCTTCATTCTGATATGTCTGTTGGGCACGCCTTTGCGCGAAAGCTTTGGCGGCGAGGCCATTCTTACCTTTCCCGAACGTAACTTCTATCAAGGTATGCTGGGCATCCTGCACATCGGCAACGGAGCTTTGCCCGCATTTACAATGGGAGGTATCATCCTTTCCATTCTCAGTGCCCGCTATGCCGACAAGGGTGACGGTTGGAAACTTCGCAACGGGCTGACGGCTGCTGTCCTGCTTCTGTTGGCCGGGATAGGGGCGCATCATTTTTGGATTGTAGCCAAGATAGGCGGCACTCCTCCCTGGGTGTTCTATGTAACTGCCATTTCCGTGGCACTCTATACGGTGCTTGGCTGCTTGGTCAGTCATCAGGTCACGGGCTGGTTCAATCTGATACGCCCTGCCGGAACGGCTACGCTGACTACCTATCTGGTGCCTTATGTCTTTTATGGATTCGCCGATGTGACCGGTGTTATCCTGCCGGACTGGTTTACGCATGGATTCATGGGACTGGTCAATTGCCTCTGCTTTGCCTTTGTGGTAATCGGCGTTACCTGGGTGATGGAAAAACTGCACGTTAAACTTAAAATTTAGATAGAATGAAAAAGAACTTTTTACCTGCATTCTTATTGCTGTTCCTGGCGCTGGGCCTGTTTTCGTGCCAGCAGGGAACTAAAGAGACAAACAAAGAATATCCCATGTTCTGGACGTGGCTGGACTATCGTCCCGGTATGAACTTCGACTCCATTTGCCAAGTGATGAACGACATCGGCATGGACGGAATCATGCTGAATGCACCGACTCCCGACGATTACCGGGTAGCCATACCGATTGCCCATAAACACGGAATCGAAGTGTATGCCTGGCTATGGACCATGAATCTGGAACACGACCGTGACAAAATATTGAAAGAACATCCCGAATGGTTCAGTGTGAACCGTAACGGCAAGAGCCTGGCAGACACTACCGCCTACGTAGGCTATTACAAATTCCTTTGCCCGGCACTGCCCGAAGTCCGTGAGTTCATCAAGGAGAAAATCAAGACCTATTGCGAAGTGGAAGGTTTGAACGGCATTGCCATCGACTACCACCGTTTTGTGGATGTGGTGCTTCCTACTACCTTGTGGCCTCGCTACGGCATTGTGCAGGACCGTGAATACGCTGCATGGGATTACGGCTATCATCCGGAAATGCTCAAGAAGTTCAAGGAGCAGCATGGTTATGACCCTCGCGAACAGGAAGACCCTTCGCTTGATGTGAAGTGGCGTCAGTTCCGTTGCGACCAGATAACCGAAGTGGCCAATATGATTGCCGAAGTGGTACACTCCTACGGCAAGACAATGGCTGCCTCTCCGTTCCCTACTCCGAAGATGTCCTCGCGCATGGTACGTCAGGACTGGGGCAAATGGAATCTTGACATTGTATTCCCGATGGTTTACCATACTTTCTATACGGGCGATGCCAGCTTCATTTCCGACTGTACGGTGGAGAATGCACGCGACAAGAACGACATGACGACGCTGTATTGTGGCATGACCGCCACGGACGGGCCGATGATGTTTGAGTGCATGGATGCCGCCTTGAACAACGGCGCCCAGGGAATTGCCGTGTTTACGATGCTCGGTCTGCGTTCTCCGGAGGTGAAGAAGCAGTTCAAGGCTTATACGGACAGTGTCAGAGCCGTGCGTGCCGCCAACGGTGGAGTGATAAAGGCAACCTATCCTAAGGTGGCCGAACCGGATCCGTTCAAACACGAAGGCATTATGAAACTGATGCAGGAACGCATGCAGCAAATCATAGCCACGGCTGCCGGTAAGGAAGAGCCGGCTCCGCTGGCATTGGGCGAGTACAAGGAGGTGGATTCCTACGACGCAACGCGCTGTTATCAGGTGGTAGACAATAATAGCAAGACTACTTTTGACGTGACGTTCTATCTTTACGGCGATGTCGTTTCCGGATGGGATGTGACAGTGGCAGACAAGGATTCTTCTAAGAAATGAAAGGACGTTTTATGATAGTGAGAGATTACGGGAGCAAACTCTTTCTGCTCTTTGTGTTTTCGATGGTAGGCATGGTTTATTGCAATGCTCAGAGTGGAAAGAGTTTGCCCGTAAGGAAAGTAATGTGTACGGCTTCACCGGAAGGTGGGGCTGTGCCGTCCTTGCTGGACGGGAACGGGATAGAGTTTCAGCCCCTTGATGTGGTCAACTGGAAAGATTACCCCTATAAGCCGGAAGTGAGTTTCCGCATAGCCCATACGGGGCGCGAAATCCTGCTCCACTACAAAGTGAAGGAAGCCAGTGTGCGTGCAGTGGCTTCCGGAGACAATGGCCGGGTATGGGAGGATGCTTGTGTGGAATTCTTCGTATCTCCCGAAGGTGATGACCGCTATTACAATTTCGAATGTAACTGCGTCGGCAGACTACTGATTCAGGGAGGTGCAGTCAATGAGCGCCGTCCCACGGCGAGTCAGGAGGTGCTGGGCATGGTGAAACGTTGGAGTTCGTTGGGCGGCGAACCTTTCGAGGAACGTTTGGGCGAGTGCAGCTGGGAACTGGTCATGGTTATTCCCGTTTCTGCTTTCTTCCAGCATTCCGTCGGTTCTCTGGATGGGAAAACAATGAGAGGGAATTTCTACAAGTGTGGTGACAAGCTCCAGACTCCCCATTTCCTTTCTTGGAGTCCTATCCGGCTGGAACACCCCATGTTTCACTGTCCGGCCTTTTTCGGCACCTTGTTTTTTGAATAAATCTTTAGGGTGTTCTGGTGAAATCATTTGCTGTTAGTATTACTTATTGGATTGACAATTGCGGAATTATGTGTTTTTTTATACCTTTGCACTTCCTAAATTGTAAATGCATATATGATTACCGCAGAACAACTGAAAGATATCAAAGAACGTACCGAGGCGTTGAACCGCTATCTGGACATTGAAGGAAAGAAGATACAAGTGGAAGAAGAGCAGCTCCGCACCCAGGCTCCCGGTTTCTGGGACGACCAGAAGGCTGCCGAGGCTCAGATGAAGAAAGTGAAAGGCTTGCAGCAATGGATTTCCGGCTACAATGAGGTAAAGACCTTGGCCGATGAGGTACAACTGGCTTTCGACTTTTACAAAGACGAACTGGTGACTGAAGAGGAAGTGGACGATGCCTATGTCAAGGCAATCACTGCTGTCGAGGCTCTCGAACTCAAGAATATGCTTCGAGAGGAAGCCGACCAGATGGACTGTGTGCTGAAAATCAACTCAGGTGCCGGTGGTACGGAGAGCCAGGACTGGGCAAGCATGCTGATGCGTATGTATCTGCGCTATGCCGAGACTCACGGCTATAAGGCCACCATCGCCAACCTTCAGGAAGGAGATGAGGCAGGTATCAAGACTTGTACCATCGAGATTTCCGGCGATTATGCCTACGGCTACCTAAAAGGTGAGAACGGTGTACACCGCTTGGTGCGTGTTTCGCCCTACAATGCCCAAGGCAAGCGCATGACTTCTTTTGCATCCGTGTTTGTCACTCCCTTGGTAGATGATACCATCGAGGTGAACATCGAACCTGCCCGCATGTCATGGGATACCTTCCGAAGTGGTGGTGCCGGTGGACAGAACGTCAATAAGGTAGAGTCCGGTGTCCGTCTGCGCTATCAGTATAAGGACCCATATACGGGCGAAGAGGAAGAAATCCTGATTGAAAATACCGAGACGCGAGACCAGCCCAAGAACCGCGAGAACGCTCTCCGTCTTCTCCGTTCCATGCTTTACGACAAGGAACTCCAGCACCGCATGGCCGAGCAGGCAAAGGTGGAAGCCGGTAAGAAGAAAATCGAATGGGGTAGCCAGATTCGTAGCTACGTCTTCGACGACCGCCGCGTGAAGGACCACCGTACCAACTTCCAGACCAGTGATGTGAATGGCGTGATGGATGGAAAGATAGACGGCTTTATCAAAGCTTACCTGATGGAGTTTGCAGGAAGCGGCGAATAAATTTTCTCCCTTTCATTTGCATTCTTCCCGAATTTCTTCTTACTTTGTTCATCGTTGAACTTTAAACTATAAAACACACCATGGGAAAAAGTAAAAAGAAAGCAATGCATAGCCAGAAGGAAGAGCAACAAGCCAAGAAAGTGATGATGACGATGGGAGTAATAGCCATTGTATTGGTCATCGCCATGTTTGTGGCTTACTCTTACTGGGGCTGATAAAATCACTGGAAACGACATGCCGCAGGAGATAGAACGGAAATTCCTCGTGACGGGAGAATACAAGCCACAAGCGTATGCACACAGCCGTATCGTACAAGGATACATCAGCAGTGCACGTGGACGGACAGTACGGGTGCGCATCCGCGATGAACGGGGATTTCTCACCATCAAGGGTGCATCCAATGAATCGGGAACGAGCCGCTACGAGTGGGAAAAGGAAATTCCGCTGTGCGAAGCGCGGGAATTGCTGAAACTGTGCGAACCGGGTGTCATCGACAAGACCCGTTACCTGGTGCGCAGCGGACAGCACGTCTTTGAGGTGGATGAATTCTATGGCGAGAACGAAGGGCTGACTGTGGCTGAGGTGGAACTCTCCTCGGAAGACGAGCCTTTCGTGAAACCTGCATTCATCGGACGGGAGGTGACGGGAGACGTCCGCTACTATAACTCGCAACTGATGAAACACCCTTTCACCACGTGGTAGCAAACCAATTGTATGCCGTACTTGTTTAATCGTCATGGAGAAACTTTACGACTACCTGCCAAGAGAACTGGTCACCTTCCTTTTGGTCACCGTATTCTCTTTACTCATCGGGCTTTCACAGCGTAAAATCAGCTTGAAGCGCGAAGGGGAAACTACGCTTTTCGGTACCGACCGCACCTTCACTTTTATAGGCATTCTGGGCTATCTGCTCTATATCCTCGACCCTACGGGCTATCGTCTGTTCATGGGAGGAGGAGCCATTCTGGGACTGCTGCTCGGACTGAACTATTATGTGAAGCAGTCACAGTACCATGTGTTCGGAGTAACCACCATCATTATTGCACTCATCACCTACTGCATTGCTCCCATTGTGGCCACGCAGCCGTCGTGGTTCTACGTCATGGTCATAGTGACCGTCCTGCTCTTCACCGAGCTGAAACACACCTTCACGGAACTGGCCCAGCGCATGAAGAACGACGAGATGATTACGCTTGCCAAGTTCCTTGCCATCAGCGGCATTATCCTGCCGATGCTGCCCAATGAGAATCTTATTCCCGGCATCAACCTGACGCCATACAGTATTTGGCTGGCCACGGTGGTTGTATCGGGCATTTCCTACCTTTCTTATCTGTTGAAGCGTTACGTTTTCCATGAGTCGGGCATTCTGGTTTCGGGCATCGTGGGAGGCTTGTACAGCAGCACGGCTACCATTTCCGTACTGGCGCGAAAGAGCCGTAAGGCTTCTGTGCAGGATGCTCCCGAATATGTGGCAGCCATGTTGTTGGCGGTCAGCATGATGTTCCTCCGTTTCTTGATATTGATAGGTATTTTCAGCCGGGAGACGCTACTGGCCATTTATCCCTACCTGCTGATAATGTCGGTGGTAACGGCAGCCGTGGCATGGTATCTGCATTCCAAGCGGAAACGGGTGGACGACGGCACGCAGACCACGGAGGACGAGGACAGCAGTAATCCGTTGGAGTTCAAGGTAGCGCTGATTTTTGCCATGCTGTTTGTGGTGTTCACTATCTTGACCCACTATACGCTGGTGTATGCCGGCACGGGTGGACTGAACTTGCTCTCTTTCATTTCGGGGTTCAGTGACATTACTCCTTTCATCCTGAACCTGCTTCAAGGAACGGGCAGTGTGGCGGTGCTGGTGATTACGGCTTGCAGCATGCAGGCTATTGTCAGCAATATAGCGGTAAACATGTGCTACGCGTTATTCTTTGCCGGTGGAAAAAGCCCTTTGCGGCCGTGGATATTGGGGGGATTCGGCTCTGTTATTGCCGCAAATATCTGTCTGTTACTTTTCTTCTATTTTCTCTAAATTGCTTTCTTTTTGCTTTTTTAACTCCGAAAGTCTCGTAAATGCATGAAAAAGGGGCTATTTTTGCCGAATTCATTGTGACAAAACTCGAACGGGAAACGTCTAATACCAAGACAATAAACATGAATAGTCACTAAATATAAAAACGCAATGAGAACAAAATGGACTGTGCTGCTATGGATGCTGATGATTTCGGGACTGCTTGCAGCGCAAAACACGGCAAACACTTCTTTCCAGGTTAAAGGAATTTTGCTCGACTCACTCACCCAGGAGGGTGAACCTTATGCTACCATTAAAATCGTGAAGAAAGAGGCCCCTGCAAAGGCGCTGAAAATGCTGGTAACGGACATGAAAGGCCAGTTCCAGGAGAAAGTACCCGGTACGGGCAACTTCGTGATGACCATCACTTCCGTGGGACGTACTCCCATCGTGAAGGACTTTTCTGTGAAGGCAGGGGAGAAGCTGGTGGACTTCGGCACGCTGTATATCGTAGATGCCTCCAATGAGCTGGGGCAGGTGGAAATAGTGGCACAGAAGCCTCTGGTGAAGGCAGATATCGACAAGATAGAGTACAATGTGCAGGATGACCCTGACGCCCAGTCGAACTCCGTGCTGGAAATGCTTCGCAAGGTACCGTTGGTAACGGTGGATGGCGAGGACAATATTCAGGTGAACGGGAGTAGCAGCTTTAAGGTATATGTCAACGGAAAGCCCAACAACATGATGAGCAACAACCCGACGGAAGTGCTGAAAAGTATGCCTGCAAACAGTATCAAGCATATTGAAGTGATAACCAATCCCGGCCCCAAGTATGACGCCGAGGGTGTGGGCGGTATTCTGAACATCGTCACCGTGGGCAGCGGACTCGAAGGCTATACGGCTACGTTCAGTGCCAACGTCAGCAACCGCGGTGCAGGCGGCGGGGCATTCGGTACCATAAAGAGCGGAAAGCTGACCGTCAGCGCCCGCTACAATTACAATTACAACGACCAGCCCCGCAACTACAGCAGTGGTAGCCAGCATGTGACACCGGAAGCTGTTACGGAGAATTCTTCCAATCTGGACTATGATGGCAGCAACAAGGGACACGGTTCTTTCCAGTCGGGCAGCATGGAGGCCAGCTACGAAATAGATACATTACGCCTGGTCACCATGTCTTTCGGACTTTGGGGCGGCGGGAACAAGAGTAACGGCTCTACGGACTACATCGCTACTTTTCCGGAGAACATAAACGCTGCTCCCATTTACAGCTACTCTGCCTTCAACCGCAGCAAGTCTTCCTGGTATTCCATCGACGGAGGTATCGACTACCAGCGTCTGTTCAAGGTCAAGGACCGCATGCTGACGTTCTCCTACAAGATAAACACCCGTCCGCAAACGTCGGATTCCTATACGGAATATGAAATAGACAATGGCTATAACCCCGATTGGGCAGACTATCTGAACCGTTTGAAGAACCAGCATAACGACGGTGAGCAGAATACCACGGAGCATACGTTCCAGGCCGACTATACCACGCCTATCGGCAAGCTGCATACATTGGAGGCAGGTGCCAAGTACATTCTGCGCAACAACTCCTCCGAAGACGACCGTTTTGATGCGGACGATACCGGAAAGTATGAATACAACAAGGACCAGAGCTCACGCTACAAGCATTTGAACGATATTATCGCCGCCTATCTGGGATATGGACTGAAGGTGAAGAGACTTTCGGGCCGTTTGGGATTACGCTACGAGCATACCATCCAAGATGTGAAGTATCTGGTGGGCCGCGGTGAGGATTTCACAAAGAACTTTGACGACGTAGTGCCTTCCGCTTCCATCGGCTACAAGCTGACGGATATGTCCAATCTGCGTTTAGGATACAACATGCGTATCTATCGTCCGGGAATCTGGTCTCTGAATCCTTATCTGAATGATACGGACCCCTCCTACATCAGCCAGGGTAATCCGGAGCTGGACAGCGAGAAGAGCCATGCTTTCAACTTGAGTTACAGTAACTTCACACAGAAGTTCAACATCAATATCTCGGCCCGTTACTCGTTTACCAACAACAGTATTGAGAATGTGACAAGGCTCATGCCCGATACGGAGATTGAGGGATTGAAGAATCCCACGGGCAAGGATGTGCTTTATTCTACCTATGCCAACATCGGCAAGACCCGTTATGCCAGTGTGAACGGCTACGTCAACTGGAATGCCACTCCACGTACACGTATCTACATGAACATGAGCGGCAATTACTCTTATCTGGAGGGCAGTGAAGGCATGCGTAACGATGGCTGGAGCCTCTTTGCCTACGGCGGTGCACAGCAGACGCTGCCCCATGACTGGCGCATCAGTCTGAATGTCTTCGGACAGACGCCGTGGATTATGCTGCAAGGTAAGGGCAGCAGCTTCTTTGATTATGGCTTGAGCGTCAACAAGTCCTTCCTGGACAAGCGCCTCACCTTGTCTGCCTTTGCCAGCAACTTCTTCAAGAAGTATATGGACCAAAGCTCCACCACCGAAGGCAGCGGTTTTATACGGGAAAGCAATTATAAGTACAGCCGCCAACGCTTCGGCATAAGCGTCAGCTACCGTATCGGTGAGTTGAAGGCAAGCGTGAAAAAGGCTGCGCGCACTATCAGCAATGATGATGTGAAGAGCGGTGGCAGTGGTTCCGGTGGCGGCGGTGAATAGGTTGTAAATACATCCCCTTCTGAAACTTGTACCTCGCTATTCATCAGAGAATACAAGTTTCAGAAGGGGATTTTTTATGATAGTAAGTTACTTGCTGACTGTTGAGAACCCCAACTCCTTCAACCCTTTCTGCACATCCGGATGACTCATGAAGAGCTTCCACAGCAGTCCCGACCGATAATTCTCGAGCATGACGGCTATCGGGCCCTGGTCAATGGCGAGGTAGCGCTGCGGATACCAGTTGTCCGTTTCGCTGAAAGCATCGTAGAAGCCATAGGGGCCGAAGACCTTATCTCCCATCTCGTAGAGGTGACGCATCACTTGCAACGACTGTTCCGGGGTATAGACGATGGATGACAAGGCGGCAGTTGGAGAGATGACTCCCTGGTCGTCGCGTTCGTTGGGAGCGTGGGCGGCATATCCGTTGACGGAGTAGCTGGCTGTCAGTCCCCAGCAGTCGGGCCCGAAACCTTTGTAGTGCTTGGGGTTGCGGACACAGTAGGCACGGTTCACAAGCGTCAGGTTACGCATCTCGTCGAAGTAGTTGGCGCAGTATTCATCCTTCAGCCCGATGGGGTCGAGGCCGAGAAACGAGTATTGTGCCCAGAAGAGCGGTCCGGCTTCTGTGCCTTGATAGCGCAGATGCAACTCGATATTCTCCACTTTATGAGGGTCTACAATGGCCCCGTTCTGCGCCCAGCCCTCGTGATAGACTGCTGCAGGCACGCCGTGGGTAGGCGAGGCGGCGGCAAGGATATACATGATGAGGCATTCGTTGTAACCGTGTACGGGAAAGTTCATTTCCCAACCGTATTCCGGACTCCAGTGCCAATAGAGCACGTTCTGGCCGTTCTGGCGGTAGAAGTTCCAGTCCACTTCGCGCCACAGCTTGTCGATGCGGGCGGCGAGGGCTTGCTCGGCGGGCGAACCGTCGATGTAGTACTGGTGGACGGAGAGCAGCGCCTGCATGATGAAGGCTGTTTCTACCAGGTCGCCGCCATTGTCTTTCTGCCCGAAGGGTTTCACCTTGCCCGTATCGCCATACCACCAGTGCGGGTAGGCACCGTGGAAACGGTCGGCGGTTTCGAGGAAGGAGACGATTTTCTCCATTCGTTCCAGCCCTTCCTGGCGGGTGACATAGCCGCGGTCTATACCGGCAAGTATGGCCATGATGCCGAAGCCGCTTCCGCCGGACGTGATTACGTTCTGGTCGTTCTCCGGATAGACACCGTCCATGTGGATGCGTTCGCGTGCCAGTCCGCTGTTGGGCTCGGCACCTTCCCAGAAGTAGTTGAAGGTACGGCGCTGTACGGTGTCCATCAGGGCATCGTCGCTCAGCCGGTCTTCTTTGGCGGCGGGGCTTTTGCATTGCGTGAAACCGAGCAACAGCAGGAACAATAATAAACAGTATTGTATTCTCATTGTACCAATGCTTACTTGTTTTTTTATCATTTACTTATCTATATTCATTGCACGGTCAATTCAACAAGTATAGGACAGTGGTCGGAAAGGTAGCTGTTCTCCGGTTTGTCTTGGATAACGCGGTAGCGGTCTATCTTTGCGCCTTTGGTCACGAAGACATAGTCCAGCAGTACGCGTTCCTCCACCGGCAGGCGGCCGAAGTCATGGAAAGACCAGGACGGGCCGTAGGTGACGGCAGCTGTCTTTGCAGCATTTTCCATTCCTCCCTTTTCCAGCGTTTGCAGAGGTTCTTCACCGGGCGTACAGTTAAAGTCACCGGTGATGATGGCGGGCATGTCCGGTGCTATCTCCTTGATTTTGTCGAGAATGAGTTGCACGCCCTCTTTGCGGGCTGTCTTTCCGTCGTTGTCCAGATGGGTGTTGAAATATACAAACTTTTGTCCGTTGTTCTTTTCCTGCAGTATCGCCCAGGTGGTGACACGGTTGTAGGAAGCGTCCCAGCCCTTGATGCCGATAGTTTCGGGTTGCTCGCTGAGGGAGAAATTGCCGTATTCCACCAGTGTAAACCGGTTGGTCCGGAAGAATATCGGGCAGTATTCGCCTGCTTCCTTGCCGTCGTCGCGCCCCACACCGAGTGCTGTGTATTGCGGCAGCCCGCGTTTTAGGTCTTCCATTTGGTTGTGAAGCACTTCCTGCATGCCCAGCAAGTCGGGGCTGTAGTAGGCTATCATACGGCAGGCGTCACCCTTGCGGTAATTCCAGTTGTTTACACTGTCCGAAGGAATATCCAGGCGGACATTGAACGTCATCACTTCCAGCGGCTGTCCGTTCTGTGCGGAGGGCTGGCTCTTGCAGCTGCCAAGGAGCAGAATGCTGCAAAAACAAAGGAGTAAAGTAGTATATCTCATGTTTTCTTGTTTTTAGAGTGCAATATTAAATATTTTATTTTATTTCAGTGTCAGTCGGGCTGTCTTTTCTGCCTGGCTGCTGCCACCTATCATCACATCGAAATCTCCCGGCTCGGCCACGTGGTTGAGGTCGTAGTCGTAGAAGCGGAGCAGCTCAGGGGTAATCTTGAAGGATACGGTCTTGCTTTCGCCCGCTTTCAGGAACACCTTTTCAAAGCCTTTCAGCTCGCGTACGGGGCGGGTAATGCTGCCTACGAGGTCGCGGATATAGAGCTGCACGACTTCTGCGCCGTCACGCTTACCGGTATTGGTCACGGTGACTACGGCAGTGGTGGAGCCATTTTGTCCCATGACCGGGGTACTGAGGGCGATGTCGCTGTACTGGAAAGTGGTGTATGAGAGTCCGTATCCGAAGGGATACAGCGGTTCATTGTCCACATCCAGATAGTTGCTGCGGAACTTCTCGAACCAATTGCCGGCAGCCAGCGGGCGACCGGTATTCTTGTGGTTATAGAATAAAGGTATCTGCCCCACGTTCTTCGGGAAAGTCATGGTCAGCTTACCGCTTGGGTTCACGTCGCCGAACAGTACGTCGCCGATGGCGTATGCCGCTTCACTGCCACCGAACCATACGTTCAAGATAGCGGGCACATGTTCCTGCTCCCAGGTGAGCGTCAGCGGCCGGCCGGTGAAGAGGGTTAGTACAACGGGCTTTCCGGTCTTCAGCAAGGCTTCCAGCAGGGTGCGTTGCACGTCGGGGATATCGAGGTCGGTACGGCTGGAGCTTTCACCGCTCATTTCGGAAGACTCGCCCAGGGCGGCTACAATCACGTCGGCACCGGAGGCCACCTTCAAAGCTTCGTCCAGCAGTTCCTTATCCGTACGGTTGTCCCGGCTCAGCGATCGGCCGAATAGGGTGGCGCGTTCCTCGTAGGCTACATCACCGATGAGGTTGCTGCCTTTGGCGTAGGTGATGTTCACCCGGCCGGCTGTCATTTCTTTCAATCCTTCGTACAGAGAGGGATAGTCGTCCAGGCGTGCGGCAACACTCCAGGTACCGGGCATGTTGCTGCGGGTATTGCCCAGGGGGCCGATGACGGCGACGGTGCCTTGCTTCTCCAAAGGAAGGACGGGACGAGAAGACTTCTTGCCTTGTCCCTCAAAAGGTTCGTTTTTCAGCAGCACAAAGCTTTCGGCGGCAATCCGGCGTGCGGCGTCGCGGTGCTCGCGCGTGAAGATGTCGCGTGCGGGACGGCTGAGGTCGCAGTATTTGTAAGGGTCATCGAACAGCCCTAACTTGTATTTCGCTTCAAGGATGCGGCGGCAGGCTGCATCCAGCGTCTTCATGGTTATTTTGCCTTCGGTGAGCGACTTTTTCAACGTGCCCACGAAACCTTCGCTCACCATATCCATGTCCACACCGGCGTTGAGCGCACGGGCGGAAACGGTCTGCAGGTCACCGATGCCGTGCTCCACCATTTCGGAGATACCGGTAAAGTCGGTCACCACAAAACCGTTGAAGCCCCATTGTTTGCGCAGCACGTCTGTCATCAGCCAGCGGTTGGCGGTGGCGGGCACACCGTCCACTTCGTTGAAAGAGGCCATTACACTGCCCACTCCGGCATGGACGGCTGCTTCATAGGGGTACATGTATTCGTTGAACATGCGGTTGCGGCTCATGTCTACGGTGTTGTAGTCGCGTCCGGCTTCTCCGGCACCGTACAGTGCGAAGTGCTTGACGCATGCCATGATTTCGTCGTTCCGTTTCAGTTGGTCGTTCAGGTCTTTTCCCTGATACCCCAACACCATGGCGCGGGCGATGGCACCTCCGAGGAACGGGTCTTCGCCCGAACCCTCGGATACACGTCCCCAGCGTGGGTCACGGCTGATGTCTACCATCGGACTGAATGTCCATGAGATACCGTCGGCACTGGCTTCGATGGCGGCGATGCGGGCAGACTGCCCGATGGCTGCCATGTCCCACGTGCAGGAGAGGCCGAGGGGGATGGGGAAGATGGTCTCATAGCCATGTATCACATCCATGCCGAACAGCAGGGGGATGCCCAGGCGGGAGTTCTCTACGGCCAGTTTCTGTACGTCGCGTATCTTGGCCACTCCTTTCAGATTGAAAAGCCCTCCCACGAGCCCCTGCTCAATCTTCTTGGCCACGTCGCTGCTCTTTGCCTGACCGGTGGTGATTTCTCCGGTCACGGGCAGGTTGAGCTGGCCGATTTTCTCTTCCACAGTCATCCGGCGCATCAGTGCGTCGATGAAGCGGTCCATGTCCTGCGGAGACTTCTGCGCCTGCACGGTGACGCCTATTAAAGCGGTCGCGAGCAGCAGACTTGTTCTCTTGAAAATTTTCTTCATATTCATATTGAATTAATTGTTTGTAAGTATGTTCCTTTCATTGTTTTTAGATTGCCGTCACTCTATTGCAGTGGCGCTATGACTTCTTTGCAACGGTGCTGCAATTTCTCTGCAGTGATACTGCAAACGATTTGCAGCGCTACTGCAACTGCTTTGCAGCGACACTGCAACTGTTGTGCAGTGCTACTGCAACACTTTTGCAGTGCCACTGCAAAAAGTTTGCAGCTCTTTGCAGTAGCAATGCTTTGATTGAAAGCAAGTTATGAAATAGACCTTTTGCCATTGATTGGGTCGGCTGTTTCCTTTGGCCGGGTATCAATAGTCGGGGTTCTGTACCAGTACTCCGTTCGATTTGTCTATCTCTGTCTGGGGCAGAGGCAGTAGTGCATTCTTGTCCTGGTAATTCTTTCCGGCAGCTTGCAGCACTTCTTTGGCAATGCCCCAGCGCACGAGGTCGTAGAAGCGGTCGGGTTCCAATGCCAGCTCTACGCGGCGTTCGTGGCGAATGGCGTCACGCAGCACGGACTGGCTGGCAGATTCTACCTTCGGAAGCACGTTTGCCAGTGTGCCGCGGGCATGGGCGCGTACTTGTTCCAGATACCCGGCGGCTTCGCCCGTCAGCCCTTTCTCGTTGGCGGCTTCGGCAGCCATCAGCAGCACGTCCGGATAGCGGATGAGGCGGATGTTTACCCAGAAACCCATACGGCTGTACTTGCGGCGCAGTGTCGGGTCCGTGTAGGCCTTCTTGTTGAAGTAGGCACCCATGGCGGTGGATACGGGTGACTCGCCATAAGGCTGGTTGGTATTCTCCGGTGTGATGGGCTCGTCCGTGCTGCGGCGGAAGTAGAGCAATGTGGCGTTCCGGCGCGGGTCGCCCGGCTCAAAGGCTTCTCCCATCAGTTTGGTGACCATGTGCCAGCCCCATCCCAGGTCCCACTCGCCGGCTCCGCGCACCCCTTGCACCTGGCAGAACTGGCTGCCGATGCTGGCATCCTCTTTCATGGCATCGGTGGCTTCGCATTGCAGTTCGAAGATGCTCTCGCCGCAGTTTTCCCCTTCTACGGTGAAGACTTTGTCGACCGGTGTATTCAGGTTGTAGATGCCCGACTTTATCACTTCGGTGGAGGCTGTGTACATATTGTCCCAATCGTTCCGCATCATATAGGTGCGTGCGTGCAGGGAGCGTGCGGCGCCCCAGGTCAGCCGTCCCGTATAGTCGCTGTCCCACCGCAGGGGCAGGCATTCTTCGGCTTCGGTCAGGTCTTTGTCAATCTGTTCGTATATCTTTTCCGCCGTGGTCTTGGGCACGTTGGCATCGGAGGCTTCCACTACCTTGATGGTGACCAGCGGCACTTCGCCAAAGGCGCGTACCAGGTTGAAGTAGCACCAGGCACGGAAGAAGAGCGCTTCGCCGCGGTTGCGGATGGCTTCGGTGTCGTCCTTGTGTCCGCTCTTCTCAATGTCGTCCAGGATTTCGTTGCACTGGTAGATGATTTTGTAGTTCTGTCCCCAATAGGCACTCAGAGGGCCGTTGGAGGCAGTGTATTCGAAGTCGTCCCACATGGCGGCCTCGTTGCTGCCGTCGCCGGCATCACTGCCTTTCTCGGAGTCCTCGCTGCGCACCATGTGCACCATAAAAGCAGGAATACCGGCAGTGATATCGTACGAGCGCATCAGGTAGTAGACGTTGAATATCTTTCCGCCTACAAGGGCGTTAGGAGAGTCATCTTCCGTGAACTGCCCCAGCGGGTCGCGGTCCAGGAAGTCGTTGCAGGATGTCAGTGAGAGGGCTGTTGCACCCACCAGCAATGTAAATATGTATTTTATCAGTTTCATAAATTTATATTTTTCATTCCCCGTTTCCTTTGAAGGGGGCGGGGGAGGTTTGAAGTTACTCTTTCTTATTTAGGGGAGGGCTTTTAGAACGTCAGATTAAATCCGAACGTATAAATCGCCGGCATCGGATAACTGCCGTCGTCCACCCCGAAAGCGATGGCCGAGCCGCCCAGTTCCGGGGTATATCCGGTGTTGTGCTTCCAGGTCTTCAGGTTCTGTATGTTCACGTAGAGCTTCAGTGCCTGCATGCCTATCTTCGAAATCAGCGCCTTGTCGAAGTTGTACGCCAGCGACACGTTGCGGATGCGGAAGAAGGAGCCGTCCTCTATGTAATACTCGGAGTTCAGATTGTTGATGGTATGCTTGGTGTTCAGCAGTGGCTGGGTGTTGCTGGTCCCTTCGCCGTGCCAGCGGTCCATGCGTTGCTCCATGAAGTTGAACTGGCTCCAGTTGTAGTTGTCCCACGTGCGGTAAATCTGATTGCCGCCCTGCCCCATCATGTCAACGGCAAGCTCCCAGTTCTTGTAACCCAGTCCGAGCGTGAAGCCGTAGGTGATGTCGGGGGTGGGGTTACCAATCATCGTACGGTCTGCCGTGGTGATTTCTCCGTCACCGTTCACGTCGCGGAATTTCAGGTCGCCCGGGGTGACGGTTGCCAGTGTGTTCTTGGGAGAGTGCTCAATCTCCTCCTGGGTCTGGTAGACGCCTTCCACCTTGTAGCCGTAGAAGTAGCCGATGGGGTATCCTGCCATTGTGTAGCTCTGCTGCTTGTCTCCGGCTATGATGGAGTAGCCTTCCTGCACGAGGCTCAGTACCTTGTTCTTGATGGTGGCAAGGTTCATACCGATGTTGTAGTTCCAGTCGCCTATCCGGTCGCGCCAGCTCAAGGCAAGCTCCACGCCCGAATTCTCGATGGAGCCGAGGTTGCCGATGCCCGGTACGGTGCCCGAGATGCCCGGCACTTCGGCGAGCAGGTCTTTGGTCTTCTTCTTGTAGTACACCCCTTCAAAGTGCAGGCGGTTGCGGAGGAAGTTGGCTTCTGCACCGGCTTCCCAGGCTTCCACCTTCTCCCAGCGCAGGTTGGGGTTGGGCAGGTAGGCAAGCTGGTAGCCCGGGTAGATGGCGGACGGGGTGCCGAACACGGCGGAGTAGGCATTCGTCAGCAACGGTTCGGCGGGATAGGCGCGGTCCAGGTTCTGGTTGCCCAGTGTGCCCCACGAGCCTTTCAGTTTCAGCATGTCCAGCCAGGTGATGTCCTTCATCCATGCTTCCTCGCTCATCAGCCAGCCCAGGCCGACGGAGTAGAAGTTCTGCCACTGGTTGCCGGTGTAGGAGAAGGCGGAAGAACCGTCGCGGCGGTAGGAGCCGTTGAACAGGTACTTGCCCTTGTAGTTGTAGAGCACGCGTGCCAGCACGGACACGGTGGAGCGCTCCCACTGCGTACTGCCGTTGGTGGCGGTGGCTGCGTCGCCGATACTTACGTACCATTTGTCGGGATTGTCCGGAATGACCAGGCCTACCCCTTGGGTACGGGCGCCGTTCAGATTCTCGAGCTTGTTGTAGTAGGTGGTGAAACCGGCTGTGGCCGTCACGCTGTGGTCTCCCCAGGAGTTGGTGTAGGTCAGCAGATAGTCGCTCTGTACCTTCATTTCCGTTTCTTTGGCTTGGGACACTCCGGTCTTGCCGTTGCCCAGCGTGGCTATGTCTCCCTCGACGCTTGCGTCATATACCTGGATAACCGGGGTGTATGTCCGTATGCTGTTCGAGGCATAGTCCAGGGAGAACATGGCCTTGAACTGGAAGTGTTTCAGGAAATCCCATTGCCCGTACACGTTGCCCGAGCCACGGTAGTTCTCGGCTTTCGTGGTATTCGCCTTCAGGTCTACGTCCACCATCGGGTTGTTCATCTGTGCCTTCTGGAATCCGGGCAGTGAGGTGTAGAGGCCGTACTCGGAGTTGAATACATGCGCCACCGGAGCTGCGCGCAGGGCAGTGGCAACGCTCTTCGTGTCGGCGGGCAGCATGCGTGCCCCGTTGAATTGGAAACCTACCTTGAGGTTGTCCGTCACTTTATAGTCGTTGCTGATGTTCAGCGTGATTTTGCTGTACTTCTCGTGCTTGATGTTGCCTTGCTCGTAAGCATAGCCCGCACCGAGATAGAAGCTGTTCTTGTCCGAGGCACCCGTGATGCTGATGTTGTTGTTGGTGATGAACCCAGTCTGGAAGATTTCATCCTGCCAGTTGGTGTTTCCCGTCCAGTCCGAGAAGTTGTATTCCGGGTTGCCCTCGTTCCTCAACTGTTCGTTGTACAGCAGTTTGAAGCCTTCGGCATCCGTCAGTGCAATTTTGTCGGTGATGGACTTGAAACCGAACGAGCCGTTGATATTGACGCGTGTCTGTCCCTCTTTCGCCTTCTTGGTGGTGATGATAATCACGCCGTTGGCACCGCGCACACCGAAGATGGCGAGCGACGACGGGTCTTTCAGTATCTCCATGGATTCGATGTCCTGCGGATTCAGGAAGTTGATGTTGTCGTTGAACAGTCCGTCCACCACATAGAGTGGCTTGTAGCCGTTGATGGAGTTTGTTCCGCGTACACGGATTTCCGGGTCGGAGCCTGCCTTGCCGGAGTTTATCACCTGCACGCCGGCAATCTTTCCTTGCAGTGCGGATACGGGGTTGACCACCGGCTTGTTGGCGATTTCGTCGCCTTTAATGTTGGTGATGGAGCCCGTAAGGTCTCGCTTCTTGGCGCTGCCATAACCGATGACAACGGTTTCGGCCAGCATCTGCGAGTCGTCTTTCATCTGGACGTTGATTACCGACTGGCTGCCTACCTTGACAGCTTGCTTCACCATGCCTACATAGGAAAAATCCAATGTGTTCTCCGGGGTGGCCTGGATGGAGTACCGGCCGTCTATGTCGGTAATCACGCCATTGGAGGTTCCCTGCACCAATACGGTGGCACCAATCAGCGGGTCACCCAGGGCATCGGTCACGGTACCGGTTACTGTTTTCTCCTGCGCCGATGCAGCGACACTTGCCAGCAGGCACACCGTCAGAAATAGGTTTCTCAGTCTTCCGGTTTTCTTCTTGGGAAGGTTTAGGTTCTTCTTCATTACATTGATTTTTTAGTGGATAAATCATTCAGTTTCTCCTCTGAACAATCAAAATGCAAAAAAGATTTGGTGACGGTGTTAAAAAAGGGCAGCCCGGTTTTCGCGGACTGCCCTCTTACCTAAAAGCAAAACTATACCTATTTCAACTCAAAACTCGTAGTCTTTACATCGCGGCTGTTGGGTCCAATCATTACATGGAACTCGCCGGGTTCGTATACATACTGTATGTCGTAGTTGTAGAACTTCAGCAATTCGGGGGTAATGGTGAAGGTCACCTGCTTGCTTTCGCCTTTTTTCAGGTGGATGCGCTCGAAGCCTTTCAGCTCTTTCACGGGGCGGGTAATGCTGCCCACCAAGTCGCGGATATAGAGCTGTACGATTTCATCTGCATCGTAGTTACCCGTATTGGTTACGGTTACGGAAGCGGTCAGCTTGCCGTCCGCATTCAGTTGCTTGGAGCTGAGCGTGATGTCACTGTACTGGAAGGTGGTGTAGCTCAAGCCATAGCCGAAAGGATACAGCGGGTCGTTGCTCACATCCAGGTAGTTGCTGCGGAACTTCTCGAACCATTTGCCTTCTTTCAGAGGACGGCCGGTATTCTTGTGGTTGTATGCCATAGGCAACTGGCCCACATTCTGCGGGAAAGTGGTGGTCAGCTTACCGCTGGGGCAAACGTCTCCGAACACTACGTCGGCAATGGCGTCTGCAGCTTCACTACCTCCGAACCATACATTCAGGATGGCAGGAACATTTTCATTCTCCCAAGTCAGCACTACGGGACGTCCGGAGAACAATACCAATACTACGGGTTTGCCCGTTTTCAGCAATGCTTCCAGCAGGTGGCGCTGTGCGTCCGGCATTTCCAGTTCGGAACGGCTACTGCTCTCACCACTCATCTCGGAGGACTCGCCGAGGGCGGCTACAATGACATCGGCTTGTGCGGCTACTTTCAGGGCTTCGTCCAGCAGTTCTTGGTCATTGCCACGGGGCAGTTCACGGCCGAACATCGTGGCGCGTGTCTGGTAGTCGGCATCGTACATCAGGTTGCTGCCTTGTGCATAGAGAATGTTGGCCTTGGAGCCGACAGAATTCTTGAAACCTTCCAGCAGGGTGCTGTATTTGTCTGCTGTGGCTGCCACACTCCAAGTGCCCGGCATGTTGGCACGGGTGTTGGCAAGCGGGCCAATCAAGGCGATATTGCCTTTGCGTTGCAAGGGCAGCAGATTGTCCTGGTTCTTCAGCAGTACGAATGTCTCTGTGGCAATCTGGCGGGCGATGGAACGGTGTTCGGGAGTGAACACTTCTTTTTCGGCACGCTTCACGTCGCAGTATTTATACGGATTGGCAAACAGTCCCAGCTTGTATTTGGCTTCTAGGATGCGTCGGCAGGCTTTGTCAATGTCGGCCTCAGTCACTTTGCCTTCTTTCAGGGATTTTTCCAGTGTGCCGATAAATCCGTCGGCTACCATGTCCATGTCTGTTCCGGCGGTCAAGGCACGTGCGGATACTTCCTGCAGGTCGCCGATTCCGTGGTCTATCATTTCGGAGATGGCTGTATAGTCTGTCACCACGAAGCCGTCGAAGCCCCATTGGTTGCGCAGTACGTCGGTCAGCAGCCAGTGGTTGGCAGTGGCGGGTACTCCGTCAATTTCATTGAAGGAGGTCATTGCGCTACCCACACCGGCTTCTACGGCAGCCTTGTAGGGAGGGAAGTATTCGTTGAACATACGGTTGCGGCTCATATCCACCGTGTTGTAGTCGCGGCCGGCTTCTCCGGCACCATACAGTGCGAAGTGCTTTACGCAAGCCATTATCTCGTTGTTGGCACTCATATCCTTGCCCTGATAACCGCGAATCATGGCTTGTGCAATGGCTGAACCCAGGAAGGGGTCTTCACCGTTGCCTTCTGATACACGTCCCCAACGGGCATCGCGGCAGATGTCCACCATCGGGCTGAACGTCCAGCAGATACCGTCTGCACTCGACTCAATGGCGGCGATACGGGCCGATTTCTCTATAGCCTCCATGTCCCAACTGCACGAGAGTGCCAAGGGGATGGGGAATACCGTTTCGTAACCGTGAATCACGTCCATACCGAACAGCAAGGGGATGCCCAGGCGGCTGTTCTCTACGGCAAGTTTCTGCACTTCGCGGATGTTCTTCACGCCTTTCAGGTTGAACAGACCTCCGACTTCACCGTTGCGGATTTTACCGGCAACGTCGCTGCTCTTGGCTTGTCCGGTGACGATGTTTCCCGTTACCGGCAGGTTGAGCTGACCGATTTTCTCGTGCAGCGTCATTTTGCCCATCAGCTCCGTAATGAATTTATCCATCTCCTGCGGATTGCCTTGGGATGTGTTTTCTTTGGGCGTTGCCGTCACGGTGAGGGCAGAGAAAGCCAAGGCTGCTAATAATGTGTATTTCTTCATATGATATAATTTTGATTATCCCCTCCGGCCCCCTGAAGGGGGAGGGGAATAGTGATATAGAAATTCAACTTAAGCTTAGCTGCTCCATCATGTCGCATACTAACTTCAATCGTAAATCCCTAAGCCTTAAATCCCAGCTTCTGCAATCCTTCCTGAACCTCGGGACAGCTCATGAAGAGTTTCCACAACAAGCCGGAACGATAGTTCTCAATCATCGGGGCAATGGTGCATTGGTCGATGGCAAGATAGCGGGGTACCGTCCAGTCACTTCCCTCGGAGAAGGCATCGTAGAATCCGTACTTGCCCCAAATCCAGTCGCCTTTGGAATAGAAATACTTCAGTGCACGCATGGATTCCTCCGGTGTGTAGGGAAAACTGGACAAGGCTGCTGTCGGTGTGATGACACCATGGTCGTTGTCGCCCGGGCAGTGGGCTGCATAGCCTTTGGTAGAGTAGCTGGCGGTCAGTCCCCAGCAGTCCTCGCCGTAACCTTTGTATTGTTTGGGATTCTCCACGCAGTAGCGGTAGTTGGAGAGGGCATGGTTGCGCACCACGTTCCAGTAGTTGGCATAGCGGTCGCTCAGGTTGCGCGGGTCCAGACCGATGTGCGAGTATTGTGCCCAGAACAAGGGACCGCCCAGTTTCTCGGCTCCGTTGTGTTTCAATTCCAAAGGCAGGCCGTAGGGGGCAGAGTCGGACTTGATGCCGCCGCCGCGTGCCCAGCCGTTGTGGTAGGCTGAAGCCGGAACGGGATAAGTGGGGGAGGAGGCTGCGAGCACATACACAATCAATGCTTCGTTGTAGCCTTCCAGCGGGAAGTTCATTTCCCAGTTGTATTCGGGAGACCAGTGCCAGTAGATGACATCCTTGCCATTCTGATACCAGCTGAACTCCATCTCTTTCCACAATTGGTCAATCTTCTCTACCAGCGCCTTTTCCTGCTCGTTGCCGTCGCGGAAGTATTGGCGTACGCAAAGCAAGCTTTGCATCAGGAAGCAGCTTTCCACCAAGTCTCCGCCGTTATCTTTTTGTCCGAAAGGTTTCACCTTGCCGGTAGGGCCGTACAACCAATGGGGCCATACGCCGTGGAAGCGGTCGGCGCGTTTCAGGTAATCGGCAATCTTGGTCAGGCGCTTCACGCCTTCTTCCCTGGGGATGAAGCCGCGTTCGATGCCTACCAGCAGTCCGGCTATACCAAATCCGCTGCCGCCGGTGGTGACAACATTCTGGTCCTTTTCGGGATAATCCCCATCCAGGTGGATGCGTTCGCGTGCCAGTCCGGAGGTCGGTTCCGCACCGTCCCACATGTAGTTCAAATGTACCTTCTGGATGTAATCAAGCATTTCGTCATCCGAAGCGAATGATTCGGGACGTACTTCCTCTGTGTCGGGCTTTTCCTCTTTTCCGTTCTCTTTCCCGTTTTCCTTCAAGTCGGAAGAGCAGGATGCACAGCCCGCCAATGTGGAAATCAGGAACAAAGCCAGCACATGTATCATTATTGGTTTTTTCATATCTTTATTTCTTGTGTTTAATTTTTTGTCATCTTGCACAATGGCGAACGGCCGTTTTCGTTCAGCGCCTCGATAGTGAAGTAATAGTCCGTGTCCGCATCCAGTCCGCGGAAGTCATATTCCGTCTGTCCCAGTACCGTGATGGCATTGTACATCTTGCCTTCGGCGGTGCCGTAGTAGATGTTGTAGCCATAGGCGCTTGCTTCGGGTTGCCAGGAGATAAGGGCATTCCGGCGGTCTTTCCTGTCACGTTTCACAGTCAGTCCTTTCACGGCTTGCGGGACATCGCCGTCACCGTTCCCGAAGACGCGGAAGCCGGACAAGGCGACATTTCCCGTAGGCATGTGCACATTCTCGTATTTCAGATAACGGGCACGCAACGGCTCGTTGAGCTCGATGTAGTCGTGCGGACAATCCTTGTCACTGTCGCTCTTGTCTATGACCAATGTCCATTCTTTTCCGTCTTCGGAAGCAAAAATACGGTATTGGTGATAAATATCCATGGCACGGTTGTATTGAACCGCTTTATGGTCGTAGAAGTTCAACTGCACGGCACGTACATTCTTTGTACTGCCCAGGTCTATCCCGGCCCATTCGCCGGGGTTGCCGGAACGGGCTGCCCAGTAGGTGCGCATACTTTCGTCCGTCAGGTTGGAAGCTGCATGGATGCTATCCGTAGATGATACCTCCACCGGTTTGCCGTAGGACAGAAGCATCCATCCCGTGAAACGCTCTGCAGGGTTCTTTACGTCCATCGGTTCTGCCCAGTTGGGATAATCGCCGAAGGCAGTAGACGAATACATGACACCATCCTTGTCGAAAGCCACCGGATAAAGACCGATGCGGCGTTCGAACTTGTACTTCAGGGAGAGCATGCAGGTGGCCACGTGCCAGTAATTGCCTTTCACGTCGCAGAACGTGCCTCCATGACCGGCACCTTGCACATAACCGCCCGGCTTGTAGCACATCGGGTTATGCTTCTGGTAGACAAACGGGCCCAGCGGGGAATCCGAAACATATACGCCATCGGCATAGACTTTGAATTCAGTGCCCGGAGCACCATATTGGAAATAATATTTGCCATTGTGTTTGGTCATGTAAGCGCCCTCTGTGAATGGGCGGAGCGTCACCTCGTCATCGTTGTTCATTCCGAAACGTTCCCAGCCGTGTTCTTCCGGGCGGAGCATCATCACGTCGTGAATCTTGCTGATGGGATAGAAATCATTCCGGTCCAGTTCCACCGCCTTTAGCGGATATTCATTGCTGGAGCCATAATACATATACAGTCTGCCGTCATCGTCCAGAAACATGCAGGGGTCCCATGTGGGAAGCACATTCTTTTCGATGGCACGTTTGAAACGTCCCGTTTTGGGGTGTGTGCTGTACCACACGGCAAGGCCTTCGTAGGTGGAGCCGGTATAGAACAGCGTGTCACCGCTTACATAGGCTGCCGGCGCGCACTGGTCGTCGTCCGTAGGCTTGCGTTGGAAGCCGGCAGGAACGAAATCCCAATCCACCAGGTTCCTGGAATAGTGAAAACCGCCCTGGTTGGTGGAGAACAGAAAGTATTCTCCCTTGTATTCCACCGCCATCGGGTCGGCAGAGGAACGGAACGAACCGTTGGGACGCACATTGTTGTTGAAAGGCTCGAAGTTATAACTGATGTTCATCGGATTGCAGAAGGTGCGCGACAGAGGCGCCTGCGGGTCATACCACCGGGTCGCCTGGGCGGGACGGCGGATTGCGGTTGCCTTGTGTACCTCTTCTTCCATCACTACCTCAATATCGGTTTCATCCAGTGCCAGGATTCTGTTCACTATCTTTTTCCCGGGATAGTAGACATACAGGTGCACGTCGTTCTTCGCTCCTTTGATGGCAAAGCTGCCGTCGTGGGCAGTGGTATTGTGCATGGGACTTGCGAAGAACATGACTGTGGCGCCTGCGAGTGGCTGGCGGTTGGTGTCCAGTACGTGTCCTTTTACGATACGGTCTTGGGTTACAGTGATGTAATAGTCACTGACTTGCCCCTTCACCACTTTGATGGAATCGTCAGGGGTTGCCTTTGCCGCCAGAGCGGCAAAGGCTATTCCACAACTGATTAGGAATCTTTTTACCATATTGGAGCGGATTTATTCGGCAATTCCGTCAATGGGTTCCAGCTTCAGGTCGGGAAGGTCGTCCAACTGGTTGGCCGGTATGGGCCAATAAGTCTTTTCTGCTGTCCATCCTTTGGGACCGAGTACGGTGGCGGCATCGCCGGTACGCACCAAGTCCACATAACGGGCACACCATTCGCCGCAAAGCTCCATCCGGCGTTCGTCCATCACGTCTTTCAGGGTAACACCGGTTTTGGTGCTCATGCCTGCACGCCGGCGCACTTCGTTGTAGCCTGCGTCTCCATCCTTGCCCAGTCTGACTTTGGCTTCGGAGTTCATCAGCAGCACTTCGGCATAGCGGATGATACGCACATTGTTGTTGGCTCCGTAGGTCGTACGTGGAAGAGTCATCTGATTGTAGGGAAGGTAACCTTTGCCGTTCCAACAGTCGGTCTTGGTGGCCGATGTGGGACCTACCTGCCAACCCTCGCGTGTCTTGCTCAGGGCTTTCAGGAAAGAAGTCTCGGCACGCACACCTTCGCCACGGGCTTCGGCCCATGCCACGAACTCGGGTTCGTAGCCGATGAAGTTCCAGCCGCCTATGGACTTGGCTCCTTCGGCCTGCTTGTAGCTGATGGTGCCATCTGCGTTCACTACTTCAACATACTTCTCTGCCATGTTCGGACCCTGGAAGTTGAACCACTGGTCTACGCCCAGATAATCGCCCGAACCATTGCCGTAGTCCGTCACCTGGCATTCGAACAAAGACTCGTCACACAACTTTCCGGGAATCTTGAACAGTTGGTAGAAGTCATCGTAGAGACGGAATCCGCCATTCTTGATGATGTCGTCGGTCAGAGTCTCCACTTGGGCATAGTCTCCTTTCAGCAGATAGACGCGGGCGGCAAGTGCTTGGGCGGTGAAGGCTGTCACGGCTCCCTTGTGCTCCATCTGGTTGGGACGCATGCGGGGCAGTTTTCCGATGGCATAGTTCAAATCTTCCAGCATATAATTATATACGGCGTCTACGGTAGAACGGCGGAAATCGGTCTGCAGGTTGTCACGGTAGATGACGGTGGGGCCGAAGTTGGTCACCAGGCAGTAGTAGGCCCATGCGCGGATGGTACGCACTTCGCCGCAATAGGATTCGTAGGTCTTGTAGTCTTCGCTTCCTGCTGCAAGGTGTTCGGCATAGCTGTCGAGGCTTTGCAGGGCGGCATTGGTGATGCGGATGATGTCGTAGAAGTTCATCCATACCTGGTTCAGCGCCCAGAAGGAGTTGTTATAGTTGAACTTGCGTCCGAAGGTCACGGCATCGCCCTGGTCGTCGGTACGGCCCGACCACACGTCACCGTCGCGGGTGAACATCAATAGTGCGTTGCACCAGTGCATGCCCTGTGTGCGTACTTTGGAGTAGGCACCCACTACGGGTTGGTACATATTGTTCTTGTTGGTAAAGTCTACGCCTTGTTCGGGAACTTTGTTCTCCGGATCGATTTCTATGAAATCGGTGCAAGCGGTGGCTCCTCCCAGCACCATCATGGCGGGAAGTATATATGCGAATGTTTTCTTTAAGAATTTCATTGTTTTACGTTTTAGGGTTTAGAAATCTATTTGCACTCCGAAAGTATAGGTTGAAGTCAGAGGGTATACTTCGGTATCCCAACCTTCGGCATCCGACACTTCAGGTGTGAAGCTGTTGGCCTTGAAGGTAGTGAAGGGGCGGTCGGCCGTCAATGAGAGGCGGAGTCCCGGCATCACGTAGCTGCCTATCTTCAAGTTCTTGAACGAGTAGCCCAGCGTGATGTTCTGGATGCGGAAGTAATCGGAGCTTTCTACGAAATAGGAAGCGTTGTTACTGTCTGATTTGTTCCAGGTTTTGAGAAGAGCCTTGGCCGACGGATGTTCGTTGGTAGAGCCTGCACCCGTCCAGCGGTTCTCATACTGTGCGCGGTCAAAGTTATAGTAGTCGGCTGCATAGCGCAGGGCACGCTTACGGTTCCACAGTTCGCCGCCTGCTTGTCCGTAGGTAGTGAGGCTGAAGTCGAAGTTCTTATAAGAGAATCCGGCATTGAAGCCATAAGTAAAGCTGGGCACGTATGAGCCCAACACCTGCTTGTCGTTTCCGTCTATCACATGGTCGCCGTTCACGTCCTCGTAGATGAAGTCGCCGGGTTCCAGTCCGTTGGCCACGGCGATGGGGTCGGCAGCACATTGTTCAGGAGTCTGGTAGATGCCGATGACCTTGTAGCCATAGAATGAGTTCATCGTCTCGCCCACCATATTCACGGTCTTTCCGCCTTTGATGATTTTCATGTTTCCTTTTAGGCTTTTCACTTCGTTATGCAGATAAGAGAGATTGACGCCGATGTTGTAATTGAAGTCCTGGCCAATCTTGTCGTTCCAGTTCAAGGAGAGGTCGATACCGGTATTCAGAATCTGTCCGTTGTTGCCGGCCAGCAGCTCGCCACTCATCGGGAGCTTGGGTGAAATCACGGCGTTGTCAGTCAGACGGTAGTACCAGTCGATGTCGGCGTTCAAGCGGTTCTTCAGTGTACTGAAGTTGACGCCCACGTTGGTTTCGTTCACTACTTCCCAACCCAGCCAGCTGAAGTTGGTGGTGTTGATGAATCCGTCGATGGCGGTATTGGGACCGAATACGGACTGTACGTTCTGTATGCTTGCGAAGCCTGCACTGGCAGCAATCTTGTCGTTACCCAGCTTACCCCAGCTGGCACGCAGCTTCATGTAGTCGAAGATATTCTGGTTCTTCATAAACGGTTCTTGGGAGATGACCCATGCGGCACCGATGGAGGGGAAGTAGCCCCATTTGTCGTTGTACTTGGACGAGCCGTCGGCACGGAAGGTGAACATCAACATGTACTTGTCGTTGTAGTTGTAATTCAGTCGGGTGAAATAGGAGAGACCGCGGTATTTCCAGCCGTCGTCTTTCACCGTAGCGCCTTCCTTGTTGCCCAGTGCGATGTATTTCCACACGTCCTCACCTTCGGGCACGTTGGTGGCGGTACCTTCGAGCAGGCGGTATTGCTCTTGACGCATGGATGCACCCAGCATACCGGTAAAGGAGTGTTTGCCCCACTTGTCAGTATAAGTGGCCACGTTGTCCCATATATATTTGTAGTAGTTAGTGTTCTTTTTAGTGAGTTCGGTAACCTCTTTCTTCTGGTTGGTGCCTACATAGTAGGTAGGAGTGAACTCAGAACCGCGAATCATTGAGTAGTCGTAGCTGTAGCTACTGCGTATATTCAGCTTGTCGGGGATGAGGTTGAGCTGTGCATAGAAGTTGGTCAGCACTTGGTAGGTCTCGTTCCGGTTGTCGTAATAGTTGGCAGTGGCTACCGGATTGTTGAAGTTGTTGGTCAGGCCCACCTGCTCGGGCGATGTGTACTTCTTAGGGAACACGGCATCGTCGCGGCGGTCATCATACACCGGGATGATAGACGGTGTGTTGTATGCCTGTTGCCATGCGGCATTCTTGGGAAGCTGCTGCTGCGAGTTGCTGAATACGCCGTTGAAGCCTACTTTCAGCCATTTGCGGGCTTCGTAGTCAAGGGCGGCACGGAAGTTCAAGCGGCGGTAGTAGTTTTCCACGTCCATGATACCGTCTTGTGCCAGATAGCTCATGCCGGCAGAGTAGGTCGCTTTTTCCGTACCACCGGAGATATTCAAGCTGTGATTGGTCATCATGGCTGTGCGCAACAGTTCGTCATACCAGTTGGTATCGGCATTGAATTGCAGGTTTTCCATATTGCCTCCGAATTCGGCTACTGACTTTTCGAAAATCGACCGGTAAGCTTCCGGGTTGGCTTCCAACATCATGGTGGCATACTCGTGAGAGTTACACATCTCCAGCAGGTTGGTGGCTTTCTGAATACCTACATAACCGTTATAGGTAATCTTGGCATCCTGGTTGCGGCTTCCTTTCTTGGTGGTGATGATTACAACACCGTTGGCGGCGCGTACACCGTAGATGGCAGATGCGGATGCGTCTTTCAAGATGGTCATGTCCTGAATGTCGGAATTGTTCAGGAAGTTGATGTTGTCGTAGAACATTCCGTCCACTACATAGAGAGGAGAAGTGTCACCGAAGGAACCCATACCACGGATGGTCACTTTAGGACCTTCGCCCGGCGTTCCCGAATTGATGATGTTAACACCCGGTACCTTTCCCTGCAATGCTGCCATCGGGGAGGAGGTAGGAACATTGATAAGTTCTTTCTCTTTGACAACGTCAATCGGGGCCGTCAGGTCTTTCGCCTTGGCCGAACCGTAACCGATAACAACAACTTCTTCCAGTAGTTGTGCATCTTCACGTAGCTTTACATTAATGACGGATTGTCCCGCAGCGCTTATTTCCTGCGGCAACATGCCCAAATAGTTGAATACGAGAGTTGCGTCTTCGGGGACGCCGTTCAGTACATAGTTACCGTCGAGGTCGGTAGCTGCTCCAATAGTAGAGCCTTTTACTACAACCGTGGCTCCAATAATCGGTTCGTTGTTCTGATCAACAACAGTTCCTTTAACTGTCTTTGTTCCTTGTGCCAAAACTGTCAGTGGCAATGAGAACAAAATCATGAATAGAAGAAATAAAGTTTGCCTTCTCATAAACTAAATTTAAGAGTTAATAATTCTGCCGGCAAAGGAAGTAATTACGGTAAGTAAGGCAAAAAAAAACACTACCACGATAATACGTTTAGGGTAAAAATGGGTACCGTTTTACTACGTTTTCGTGTTACTTGTTTCTAATAATCAGTTTGTTATGATTGAATGATTTGTAGCCGCTTTATTTCAAGTCGATGAGAAAATCCACTAATCCCGTTCCGTCGGGGATATCCAGTTTCTTGCGCAAACGGTAGCGTGCTGCCTCTACTCCCCGGATAGTGAGGTTGGTCATTTGCGCAATGTCTTTCGTAGAAAGATTCAGGCGCAGCAGCGCACAAAAACGGAGGTCGGTAGCGGTAAGACTGGGATAACGTTCGCGCAAATTACGGAAGAATTTCTCATGAATCAGGTCGAAATTGTTCTGGAATACATCCCAAAATTCCTGTGTCTCGATGTTTTCGTTGATGAGCTTCAGCAGAGATTCGAGGTTCTTGCGTCCATATTGCCCTTTCACCAGGGACTCTTGTACGACAGTACGAAGTTTCTCCAGGACCTCGTTCTTGGCAAATACACCCAGTGCCATGCTGGCAAGGTCTTTACTCTTTGCCGACAACTCGGCTTCCAGCAATTGCTGTTGCTGCAGAGTTATCAGATGCTCCTGCTCGCGCATCTTGATGTTCTGCTGCACCTGCTCTGCCTCATACTCCTTCCGTTTCTTTTCCATGGCACGGTTGGCGCGCCACTTGGAGAAAAAGTAGACAAGCGCTGTGAGAACTATGAGATAGAGCGCAAAGGCATAATAGGAGAGGTAGAAAGGGCGGGCTATGGCAAAATGATATTCCACCTCACCGATTTTCTGTCCCAAATCATTATAGGCTTCTGCCTGGAATGTGTATTCTCCGTAATCCAGGCTACCGTAGCGGATTTCGGGCTCTTTCAGGTCCGATGTCAGCGCCATGCCTTGTCCTCCTTGCAGGACATAATGGAAATGTACGGACAATTTATTGTAATGCGGCAGGCTTACTGAGAACAGCAAATCCCGGTAATTGCTTTCCAGTTCGACATTTCCAGACAGAGGCAGGCGTTTCTCCTTTTTATCGGAAGAGGAAGCAGTGACCGAGCTCAGTGAGAGGGCGGACTCCAGAGTAGGACTGAGGCTGTCTGTGTTTTTGCTGTAACTGGCGATTCCGTTGTTCAGATTAAAATAGACAACGTCATTGTCGACGAACACATTGTTGTAGTTCTCTATGCATGGAGAATCAAACAGTTCGATGAGGATGCGCTGCTTCACGATGTACTCTCCTTCTGCGTACTCTACCAGTACGTACTCATGTGAACCGGACAGCCAGAAGCGGTCGTTCGTGACGGATACCACAGAATGAGCATTCCTGATATAGGGCAGAATGGCATTCAGCTTTTGGAAGGGGATAATCTGCCGGGTGATGTCGTCATAGGTATAGAAGCCGTTGGGACTGGAAAAGACGATACGTCCTCGCATTTTCATTACTTGGATAGGGCCGATGATATATTCCGAGCCTAAATGGGAGATGTGCCGTACGCTTTTTACAGCCGACAAGTCATCGCTCAAGACTATTTTATAGACTCCCTGATACATGTGTGAAGCCCAGATGACACCGCTTTGGTCCACCTCCAAGTGCATGACCGGTGCAATGAAGCCGTCTATGACATGCGAAAAGGTCCATTGCCCGTTCTTCTTTTTATAGATACGCAAATTGGCGTAGGATGATTCCAACAGTATCTCTTCGCCATAGAGGGTGCACTTTATCAGACACGTACTGCTGTTGGTATTGCTTATGACGGAAACATTCCCTTTTTCGCCTATTAATAAGGTATGGGCATTGTTGCCTGCAAAGAGTTGCCCGTCAATGTCCTTCACATACCAGTTCTGTCCTTCAGTATGGGGAAGCAGGCGCAGATTCTCGGTAACCTGGTGGTATTCGTACAAGCCCTGGTTGGTGGCCAGATAGAAACAGTCGCCCCGGTGGGCTATGTCGTACACCATGCCCAGTTTGGTTTCATGGTTGGCAGGAGTCAGCAGCATGACGGGTGAGTTGTGGTGGATGTATGCGATGCCGTCGTCCAATGCTGCCCATACGTTGTTGTCTTTGTCACAGAACAAGCCCAGGACTGTGTTGTTGTCCAGACGGTTATCCAGATTGAAGTGCCAGAGGCAATGTCCTTTGCGGTCGATGGCGTATATGCCATTCAAGACTGTACCTATCATGAATATGGAATCATTGGTCATGACGGCGCGGTTCACCCGCTGTTTCTTCAGCTCTGCATCAATGTCTGTTTTCCAGGGGGTGATGTCACCGTTGTAGCGGAACAATCCGTTATTCTCTGTGACCATCAGGAAGCTGTCGTCCCCGTCGGGCAGTAATGCCACTACATTGTCATCGTTCACTTGGCTGCGGGGGAAGAGATGAAGGAAATCCTTGCCGTCGAATTCATAGAAGTCCTCATCAATCATCTGTGTGTAGATATGTCCGTTTTGGGTGTAGAAGTAGAGCGGCTGTTGCTGTCTGTTGCGGAAAGCGTGTACCATCTTCCCGTCGTAGGAGAACCAGGCGCTGAACGACTGGAAGTAGATGCGACCGTCCAGCTCTACAATGTTCCATATCTCGTTGTTCTCCATGGGGAAATTTTTCAGGAATTTGCTCAAAGAATGGTACCGGAGAGTGCCTGCCTCCGAATACTTGAAATAGCCGAATTCCTCGAATGCCCCCACATAGATACGGTCTTCTTTCACATACACCGAACGGACAATATGGTTCCCCGGCACTTTGTGGAGAGTCCAGCGATAACCGTCATATACCAGGAGCCCCTGGCTGTTGCCGAAATACATTTCGCCGTTGCTGCCTTGCGCACATGCCCAGTTCTGATAACCGGCTTCATAGTCTTTGGCAAGATAGTTGGTGACGGCGGGCATGAAGGAAGAAGCCCTGGCCTGGATGAAGAGGATGAACAATAGAAGGCACACTACCCAATACTTGAAAAGCATCGGTCTTATCGTATTTTGTTTCATTTTTTCAGGTTAATCGAAGTGTTTCTTGGAAGCAAAGATACAATAAGTATTCTAAATATTGTGTTTTGATGAGATAAAAAAGGTACTTGAAGCGGTTAGGGAGGATGCTTCTTAATGAATATCCTCCCCTCTTAGTTGTTTGTCTTTTGAAATTTATTATAGGGATTGTGCGGATGATAGGACTCGAACCTACACGCCTCACGGCACCAGATCCTAAGTCTGGCGCGGCTGCCAATTACGCCACATCCGCGGAATAATTCCGATTAGCGGGAGCAAAGATAGAAAGAATTTTCGTTTTGGCAAATTGTTTTGTAGATAAAGTCGTTTTAGAAAGTCACTTTCAGTATTTTTCTTGCTTCCTCAATGATGGTGTCCAAGTCATTGTTCTCATCTTCTTTGCTCATATCCACTTTCTTGTCCGGGTCGATGCCGAACTCGATATGCTGTTTTTGGGCATCGAGGTGCGGGCTGGCAGAAAAGCGTACCCCCCATCCGTTGGGCAGTTCCGAAGAGAATGGCAGGCCCGACCCGCCGCCGGTTTTGTCACCAACCAGGGTGACATTGGGAAAACAGCGCATGGAGTTGACAAAATCATTGGTTGCACTATAGGAATGACGGTTGGTCAGGACAATTACCTTTTTTTGCCAGCGGATACTGTTGGAAGGTTCCACATAAATGGGAGTCGGATCTGAAAAATCGCTATGGCCTTTGCCGGTCTTGTGCTGAATATATCCCGTCAGTACTTTTTCATTCGTGAAGCGTTGTGCCATTCGGGTGGCGTTTGTCAGGTTGCCGCCACCATTGTTGCGCACGTCGATAATCAGGCCGTTACAAGCGGAAAGGTATAACAGAATCTCATCCAGGTTGCCGTTTCCGATGCCGCTGGAGAAATCACCGTAATAGATATATCCTATGTTGTCCTCCAATATGGTATATTTGGCGCCTCCAGCAATGCGGTAGTCTCTTCCCAGGTACTTTTCAATGATACTTTCGTTGAAGTTACGAGGATAATCCAGATACCAGTCCCAGTAGCGCGCCATGTTGGAAGAAGAGTACAAGTTGACATGTCCGTCTTTTAACTCGGCAAGCATGTTACCTAATATTTCAAATAGACCGTCGTTGCTCATTCCCGGGGTAATGAGTGGCTGGTACTTGTCATGGATGGCATCCCAGTCTATTTGCTTGTAGTCCAGGAAGCAGTACTGTTCGTCTATTATTTCCCACAAGGCTTCGAAATTGCCTTGTGGGGTATTGTCGAACTCTTCCTCACGAATACATCCGTTCAATAGGGGCAATAACGTGAGTAGGATACTCCAAATTATTAAAATATATCTTCTTTTCATGCACATTATCCTTATCATCTTATCGTTTATCACCTTGTCACTTTTTACTTTCTCTTGTTAGGAAACAGATAGAGTTCCTTTACGAACCCCACCATGAATACATGCGAGTAAGTATGTGTCTTTATTTCATTTACTTTGGACTGTTGTGCGTCCCATATGTAAGCGAAACGCATCCGGGCACGTCCCACCGGAAAGTCTGCGGTCAGCATTTGTCTCAGAGAGGGCTGGTTGTGCAGGGAGGTGAAGTTCACTACTCCGTCCCAATGTCCTAACGTAAATATCTCGTAGTAGGACTGTCCATAGTTGGGCATGAACATGATACCTGCCAAGGGAAGATTTACCTGATAGCGTAGTGTGATGGGACGGTTCTTGATGCGCAAGTCCCAAATAGCCATTCCCGATGCGGCAAGGTTGATATAGGCACGTGCTTGGGCGGGGTTGTTTCCGTTGCGCAGATTATAGACAAAGCCACCGTTGAAGTCGCCGACTCCTCCGGCAAGCAGTTTGAAATTGCCCGTGATTGGAAAATTATAATGCAGGCCGTAGTTCCAGTTGGCCAGTCCGGAGAATGTATTGTTATTGTCTACTTTGTTGTGTGTATATCCCAAGTCTGCCTGGAAGAAAGTTTGCAGAGACACGTTGCCGTCCATCAACCGTGTCATCCGCATGCTTTCGCGGGAGATACGGAAATCGATTCCCTTATACTCCTGAGGTGAAAGATAAGTGTCGAACACGTTGGTGAAGCCGACACCATACATGGTGGCACGGGTGATAATACGGTTACGGTTGGTGGAGTCAGCCCGTAGCTTCCGGTCGATGCTGCATTGTGCTTCTTGTGCTTTCAGTCCGACACTTCCCAAGAGCAGTCCGCATAGGATTATTATCTTGTATATGTACATATTAAATTATCAATTACAAATTAGTAATCGTTAGCCACTAATACTTCATTTCCGTCCTTCATCAAAAGAGTTTCATCTGTCCTGTCATCTCGTCCAGTATGTCCCCTTCGCTTTTACCGTGGTCGGGGTCCAGAATTTCCGGTTCTTCATCCGTTTCCTGCTCTTCGGTTTTCTGCGAGGGTTCAGGTTGGCGGGTAGGCTCTAATTCGTTGATGGTTTCTATAGTATAGGTGGTCAGGCGCTTACCTTTTGCTTTGAAGCCTTTCACGGCGATGAATTCGTCGGCTTCCACCACCATCGGCTCTCGGAAATTGTCGTGGCCGCCAAACACCACCTCTAAACGCGGGTAGCACTCGTCTGTCAGCAGAATGAGGCTGCTGTTCTTGTTTTCTCCCAAGTAGTTTTGCTTGCGGGCGGTTGCCTCGAAGCAGAAACGCTTGATGTAAGGATAGTTCTGCTGGTCGGCATCGTAGAGTACGGCGGTCCATACTTTGTTCGGATCGTATTTCTCCAATACGCGTATGCCATCGTCATAGTGATTGTTCAAGTCGAAGTTGGTGGCATAGAACTCTCCGCTGTTCTGTACGACAAGGATGGTGTCTTCGCTCTGGAATTCTCCGAGATATTCTCCGCGCCCGTCGTAGTTGAGACGTAGCACATCACGGTCGAACCAGACTTTCCGTCCACCCAGCGTGGAGCCTCCACGTTGTTTCAAGGCTATCTTGTGTACGGGGAGTTTCGTGAGTATATTTCCCATGGCCTGCCGTCCCTTGATATTGATGTTGCTGAAATCCTCCTCGAAGATAATACGGCGTACACGGGGATTGGGTTTCAGGGTTACCTTGATGATTTCAGCTTCTCCATTGGGATTGGCGGTGAAGTAGGTGATACGGGAGTCGGGAGTACCTTGCGTCACATCGTATTCGCGGTCACGCACCACGGAAGTGACGGCAAAACGCTTGATATAGCTTGTCCCCTCCTTGCCGTCACGGTAGCAGACATTGTAGATGGTACGTTTGTCGTTCTTCTTAAAAATGTTGGCATAAAGTATATTCTTGCCCACGAACTTCTTGTCGGCCACCGGTGTGATGATATATTTTCCATCGCGGAAGAAGATAATCACGTCATCTATGGGCGAGCAGTTGCCTATGAATTCGTCTTTCTTCAATCCAGTTCCGATGAACCCCTCTTCGCGGTTGATGTACAGCTTTTCGTTGGCTTCGATGACTTTGGTTGCTTCGATGGTGTCGAAGTTACGCAGTTCCGTGCGGCGGGGGAAGGCTTTGCCGTACTTGTCCTTCAACATACGGAACCAGTCGACGGTATATTCCACGATGTTTGCCAGATGGCAGTCTATCTCCTCTATGTCCTTTAGCATGCGTGCTATCAGTTCCTCTGCCTTGTCGGAGTTGAATTTGAGGATACGTGCCATCTTTATCTCCATCAGCCGGAGGATGTCTTCCTTGGTCACTTCGCGGATAAAAGTCGGGTAGTAGGGAGTCAGGCGCTCATCGATATGTTCGCAGGCGGCATCCATGTTTTTGGCTTGTTCAAACTCCTTATCCTTGTAAATACGTTCTTCAATGAATATCTTTTCGAGTGAAGCGAAATGCAGGCTTTCCAGTATCTCTCCCTTACGGATTTCCAGTTCCTGGCGTAGCAGTGCCAATGTGTTGTCGACTGATTTGCGCAATACATCACTCACGGTGAGGAAGTGGGGCTTTTGGTCGTCGATGACACAGCAGTTGGGAGAGATGCTCACTTCACAGTCGGTGAAGGCATAGAGGGCATCGATGGTCTTGTCGGATGATACACCCGGGGCTAGATGCACTAATATTTCCACACTGCCGGATGTTAGGTCCTCTACCTTACGTATCTTGATTTTTCCTTTTTCGCTGGCCTTTACGATGGAGTCGCATACACTGGCCACCGTTTTCCCGTAAGGAATTTCCTTAATGGCAAGTGTCTTGTTGTCTATCTTTTCTATTTTGGAGCGCACGCGTATCGCACCGCCACGTTCACCGTCGTTGTATTTGGATACATCGATACTGCCTCCCGTCTGGAAGTCGGGGTACAGCTTGAATTCTTCGTTGTGCAGATAGCTGATGGAAGCATCGCACAGCTCATTGAAGTTATGTGGTAATATTTTGGATGACAGGCCTACGGCAATACCTTCCACACCTTGTGCAAGCAGCAGTGGGAATTTTACCGGTAGTGTAACCGGTTCTTTGTTTCGCCCGTCATAAGAGAGTTTCCATTCGGTGGTCTTGGGGTTGAATACCACGTCCAGTGCAAACTTGGAGAGACGTGCTTCGATATAACGGGGGGCAGCGGCGCTGTCACCCGTCAGAATGTTACCCCAGTTTCCCTGGCAATCCACGAGCAAGTCCTTTTGTCCCAGCTGTACCAGAGCATCGCCGATAGAAGCATCACCGTGCGGATGGAACTGCATGGTATGTCCTACGATGTTCGCCACCTTGTTGTAGCGCCCGTCTTCCATGCGGCGCATGGAGTGGAGGATACGCCGCTGTACGGGTTTCAGACCATCCATGATATGGGGTACGGCACGTTCCAATATAACGTATGAGGCGTAGTCCAGAAACCAATTCTGGTACATGCCGCTCAGTTGGTGCTTTATATTGGCATCCTTTGCGTCCGCAGGTTTGTAATCCGAGTGTTCTTCGCTCCCGGCCGGGAGTTCCTTGTCCAAATCATCTTTCGGTGCTTCAAAATCTTCGCTCATATTTGTTCGGGAATTGTCTATTCTATGATATTACTGATTTTTCAGTCGCAGGCAAAAATACAATTTTTGTTCGATAAATGAGAATTTGCGCGGAACTATTGTGCCAAATCCTTCCCATTTTTTAAAACTTCTGCCCGTTAATGGAACCAATCTGTCTCTTTCCCGTTAGCGGAATTATATTGAGGACGTGCTTCCGCCTCTTTGCGGACAGCGATGTTGCTTTTGTCTTTCTTGCCGACAAGTTGGCAAGGTTTTGCCACCACATTGGCAAAGCTTTGCCAAAGGCATGGCAAAACTTTGCCAATATGGTGGCAAAACGCTGGCAAAGTAACTTGCTAGCTTGTTGTGTGTTGGCTCGAATTGTGCAGCGATATCATCACAAGGGTGAAGAGATACTGGGCAGATTCTGCCGACGGATTCATTATTTTGTGAATTTCCATTCGTCAAATAAGAACTTTCCGTTCCCGAATACGAAGTAAATGTCGTGTTTGCCTTTTATCTGTTTGTCCAACGGCTTTGTCAATGTTTGCCACGTATCGGTATCAAAGGTCAAGGTGGATAGGAGCGGACCGTCTGGACTGTCCATGTGTATTTCGATGGAGCCTTTCCCTTTTATCTTCATCTGTATGGCTTGAGGTGATTGCGGGAATTCCGCACCGCGGACACAGATGGCCTGTCCGCTCTTGTTTCCTACGGCAGACATGTTGCCTGTCTGTCCGGTCGGTTCAAAGGCAACGCCGCGTGTGGCGGCTGTGGTCTCGGCCTGTTGCTGCGCAAACGGGTCGAGAGGCTTGATTTGTGAAACGCCCTTGGCTGTGGCTGTGCCCATGTGGATAGTGAGGTCCTTTTCGTCCACCTCTATTTCTTCCACGCAGATACTGCGGACACCCACTTTGAGGTCGCGGCTGTCCTGCAAGCCCAGTGAGTGGTAGAAGAGATAGTACTTCCCTTGAAATTTTACCAGATGTGTATGGTTGTTGCTGTCGGACATGCCATAGTCGCCGGGATTTTTGAAGTAGTTGTCCCGATAGGTCCAGCTGTCTGTCTCAAGTGGCGTGCGACTCGTCATGTAGCTCATGCAGCACCGGCTCGGCTTGTCTATATCCTTGTGGGGCCATGCATCCCGGTTCTTCCAGTTGGTGTTGTAGGTGTAAATCCAAGTGCCGTTCAGATAGTTCAGTTCGTTTGCTTCAAAGTGGTATGGCGCTTTTATTTCAACTATTTCGCTGTCCAGCGTCTTCATGTCATTTGCCAGCCGCACGATGCGTGCGTCTCCGGGAATGTAGTCGTCGCTGTCGCCCCCGCCAAAGGAGAGCCAGCCGATGCCCTTGTCGTCGATGACTACTCCCGGATCGAAGGGAGCTTTACACTTGCCGAGTCCTGGAGTATTACCGTCTACCACACATTTGCCCAATGGGTCTGTCCAGGGCCCCACGGGGGAAGTGGCAGTCAGCATACCTACACCGGAACCGCTGTTGGAGTAGTACAGATAGAAGTGGGTTTTGCCGTCGGCCTCCTTGCGCGAAGCGATGGAAGGTGCCCACGAAGCCATTCCCCAGGGAGCCAGAGCCTTTACATTGATTACTCCGTGATAAGTCCAGTTCACCATGTCGTCAGAAGAGACCATCGTCAGCGAATGGATGTGCTGATAGGTGTTTTTCCCGTTACGGCCCACTACATCATATTGCTGGTGGTCGTTAGTGCCGTACACATAAATGCGGCCGTCGTGCACCACTGCTGTGGGGTCGGCCATGTATTGGAAGTCGAGAAGGGGATTGGCATTGCCGGTAGAGAACTTGGGCGAGAATTCAAAAGATTCTTCCAAAGCGCTGTCTGTAGAAACCGGAATGTTTTCAGAAGAGGCAATGCTGTCTGCCCGGAAGGGGGCTAAGGGGATGCCTTCCGTTGAAAAAAGGTTGCCTTGAGCAGCGTCACTGAAGCAGTAGCGAATGGAAACCGGGCTTTCGATTCCTTTTACCGGGACAATCAGCTTTCCCCCGTCTATCCTGGCCCGGGCCTCTTGCCATTCCTGGCCGGCTGCGGCCATCATCAGCCCCTCTATCCTTTTCCCGTGTACGGCCAGTCCGTTCTTTATGTCTTTGAAAGAGATTGTCACATGGTTGCCTTTGCGGCAGGCGCTTTCAAAGACCGGGCTTTTATAGGGGCCTGCATATATATGGTATGTATCGTCCAGTGCAAGATTGGCGAGACGTTTGCCTACGCTTCTTTTGTCACGTGGATGGATGTCCTGCACATTGTCCACCAAATCTGACACGGTAATCATCTTGACCTTGTCCAGCATTTCGGGCAACATGGCCTGCTGCTCGCGTAGCAGTGCCGGTCCGTTGTCTTTGGAGTGGTATTGGAAGGGGGCTATCTGGACCAGATAGAATGGGAATTCCTTGTTAAATCCGGTACGCCACGAGCCTATCAGCCGCTGCATCACCCGGGCGTAGGAGCTGGCACGGCCTTGGTTGGCTTCTCCCTGATACCAGATGCATCCGGCAATGCCGTAGGGCATCACGGGATAAATCATGCTGTTGTACAACGTGCCTGTTTCAGCCGGAAACCAAGGATTGGATTCATACGGATAGTCGCACAAGACCGGGTCGCTCATTACGCATTCGCGGGGCGTCCATGTCTCGGCGGTGGTTCCGCCCCATGCGGCTACGATGATTCCTACCGGCACGTCCAGCTCTTCCTGGATGTTGCGGCCGAAGAAGTAGGCCAGGGCACTCGTGCTGCGCATCGTTTCGGGCGTGCACTGTGTCCATTGCGAGAAACAGTTTTCTTGAGGGAACGGGGCGGCTATTCTGGCCACGTGAAAAATTCGGAGATTGGGACAATGGGCATTTGCCGTTTCCTCGTCTCCGTTCTTTATGCCGTGGTTGGCGCTCCATTCCATATTGGATTGTCCGCTGCACAGCCAAACTTCGCCTAGCATGACATCGGTCAAGGTTACTTCTGACGAGCCGCTGAAACGAATCTCATAAGGTCCGCCGGCTTCGCCGGAAGGTACACGGGCTGACCATTTCCCCGTATTATTGACTTGGGTTTTGATTATTTCTCCTTTCATCCATTCGGGGGCGATGGAAATTGTTTCTCCCGGAATACCCCATCCCCAGAAAGTAAGTTCTGAGTTACGTTGTAGCACCATATGGTTGGAAAATATGGCAGGGAGTTGTATCGCTGCTTGCAATTTCAGGATGCCGAGCAGCATAAATAAACTTAAAAGGGTAAGATAATGATGATATTTTTTCATACGAGTATTTATTTCCATAATGCAAATTAATAGCTGTTTTTAGAAACCATTACATTTTAACCGTTACTTTTTTCCCATTATAAGCCACTGCCTTTTTTGCGCCATCAGCAGTTACTATGTTGAATTTCCGTTCTTTCAACATACCGGAAAACTCTCCTTTCCGATTTTCAATAGTGAGCATGCGAGTACGGTCATTCCATTTCATCGTAATGGTGCTGTACATTCCTTTTTCATAATTGTAGTTGTCATTCTCGTCTTCGTAAAGTGTGAATTCGCCGTTACAACCGGGATACACTTTTATCTCCAAGTTGTCCCATGATTTTTCGGTGCTATACTGCACTTCGGGACCTATTGGCAGGATGGAACCTGCTTTCACATAAAGTGGTAAAATGTCAATAGGGGTATCTTTCACGATATATTGTCCGCCGGAGTGTTTCTGATTGGTCCAAAAATCATACCATTCCGTATTTTTAGGCAGATATATTCGCATAGACTTAACGGTACTGAAATCTTCTACACGGATGGTGTCCGAAACTGTTTGGGTATACATGGGTTGGGTTACAGGGCATACCAATAGGGATTTGCCAAACATATACTGATTGTGGATGTTCCACACGTTGCGATCGTGGGCAAAATCCATTGCCAAGGCACGCATGAAGCTGGACTGATTGGCAGTTACCTCCCAGGCAGTTGTGTAGATGTATGGTAACAAACTGTAGCGTAACCGAATGTATTTCTCAATCGCATCGTATATTGGCTCGCCTTTTTTGCCGAATTGATAGATTTCTCTGGGAGCACCTTCCCCATGTGATCGCATCATGGGACAGAATGTACCGAACTGTATCCAACGGGCATAAAGCTCGCGATAATCCGGGTCATCCAGCATCAAGGGATATTGCCATAGGAAGAATCCGCCGATATCGCTGTTCCAATGGGGAATGCCGCATAGTGAGAAGTTTAATCCCGCAGGTATTTGCTTCTCCAAAACTTCCCATGATGCTGTGATATCTCCTGTCCATGTATTGGCACCATAACGTTGCTGGCCGGCAAAGGCTGAGCGGGTAAGGATAAATACGCGTTTATCCGAAGTTACGGCACGCTGGTGGTCGTACACTCCACCTACACTCATTAAAGGGTAGGCATTGCGTACTTTACGGAATGACCCCAAATAGGTGGGCGTGTCAAAATCTTCAGGAATGGGGTGAAAATGGTCGGGTTCGGTAGAGTCCATCCACCAGCCGTCTATACCCACAGAACGTAGGTTCTCGTTCAGGTACTTCCAATAGATGTCGCGTGCTTGCGGATGGTAGGCATCGTACACGCGGGCACCGGATGGATAGTCCATATTGGGAGGCCACTTCTCGGAACCGGATTCGGGCCATGTGCGGAAGTTGAAGAGCATGTTCCCTTTATCCAACTCGTGATAGGGTTTGGTATGTGGTCCGAAAGCTGACCAAATGGAGATGATAATGTGGGCATTCATTCCGTGTATGTCTTCCATCATTTTTTTGGGGTCGGAGAATTCTTCGTTCAAAAAATCCATTGCGTTCCACAGGTAGTTGCTTCCCCAGTATCTCCAATCCTGGATAATTCCATCGAGGGGCACACCCAGTTCGCGGTATTTTTGCACTACGCCAACAATCTCTTTTTGGCTTTTGTAGCGTTCACGGCTTTGCCAGAATCCATATGTCCATAATGGAAACATGGGCACTTGTCCTGTGAGGTAGCGCATCTGGGCAACTACTCCATCGGCATTTTCGCCGTACATGAAATAGTAGTCAATGCAGTCGCCGACTTCAGAAAGGAAGGATGTCTCTTCTTGATTGTCTTTGAAGATGGTTGGCGAATAGTTGTCCCAAAAGAGACCGTAGCCTTTGACGGACTGGAAGAAGGGAATCACATCCTCAAGATTGTCTTGGATAAGGCGTTTGGTCTGGTTACGTTGCGACATTTTGCCGTTTTGCAATTGTCCCAATCCATAAATAGCTTCGTCTTTCTCTAAGGTGAACGATTGATAAACGCTGAAGGTTTTTGTGCCGGCATCGTTGAAATCATCAAAACGTGCGCCTTTATTTTGTTCCTGCAACAGCGATTTTCCATCGGAAGAGGCAAAAGTTATTTGTCCGGTCTCTTCGTTGAGATGGACTGTAAGCTGATGGCTTTTGATAGTCAATATGCCCCCTTTCGAAGAGACGGATAGTTTTACTTTTTCCGGTTGCCCGATGACCGACAAACTTTCTTTGGTATACTTCCAGCCGTCAGGCGATTTTAAGATTCTCACTGTGACAGGAGAGAAGAAGCTAATATCTATATTTATACCTTGCACAGTGCTTTTTATGCCTTGTGAGGTGCGTTGGTAGGTTTGTGCTCTGCCTTGTTCTGCTATGAAAAATGTCAGCATCAGCAGGACAAATAGTCTTAAAAAAAATCCCTTTTTCATACAATATCAGCAGTTTAACGGTTAGTGATTTTCAGTACCAAAGAAATAGGATTGGGTGTCTTGTCTTTGGGAAGGTCAATAAGCAAGCCTTTGGAAGTTCTTCTGAACTTTGCCTTTCCACCTCCTAATAATTCTACCTTTTCGATTTCTCCTTTGCAGTAGGGACTGCCGGTAGCCAGTGATTTTATCTGTATTTTTCCGTCTGAGGGCCATTTCATGATATGGGCATACAAGTATTTCCCTTTTTTCACAAACCGGATGTCGGCAGAAGTGTAGGGTGCGTTCTTGCCTTCGTTGAATCCTGCTCCGTCCAAAGGTATTGCTGTTTCTGTGGAGGGACCTTCACCATAAATACACCAGGGACGTGTGTCGAATATTCCTTCTCCGTTCACCTCCATCCAGGCGGCTATGTCTTCCAGAATTTTTTCTTCCTTGTCGTCGATGGTGCCGTTTCCTTTCATTGGTACGCTTAGTAATAGGTTGCCATTTTTACTGACGATGTCAATGAGCATGTGGATGACGGTCTCGGCTGATTTATACCAGTTGTCTTCGTAAGCAGAGCGGTTATAGTGCCAAGTACCGAGGCAACTACAGGTTTGCCACGCCTTGTCCTGGCATTCCGATGGAACCCCTTTTTCTACATCCCATACGATGGCCTCTTTATGTTTAGCTTCCAGCTTCTTTCCGAAGACTACGGCATTGAGATTGCCCTTGTGAAGCTTCATGTTTTGGTTATAGTAGTGCGACACGACTTTCAGCCCCGTATCGTTGATGGGCCAGAAGGGGAGTACGCTGTCGTCGAAATAGACCAGGTCGGGATGATATTTGTTTATCATGTCCACTGTGCGGTCGAAGAAGTTGTCGTAGTAGCTCTGTGGGGGGACAGAGGTTCCTTCGGGCCAGTCCCATGCAGCCCAAGCATGTCCGCTCAGGGCATGATTCTGTACGTATAGCTCTTGCGGGTCGTAGCCTTCCCACCATTTTCCCTTGCCGTCTTCCTTAGTCACTACGCGGGCATCGTAGGAGATTCCTGCGTATGGGCCTTTCTTGTCGGCTCCTTGTGCAGTTTCATACCATGTCCAAGCATGGGAGGAGTGGATGCTGACACCGAAGGGAAGTTTGTTTTTGCGGGCCGCTTTCTCCCATTCGCCCAGTACGTTTCGCTTGGAGCCCATGTTGACGGAGTTCCATGATTGGTATTTACTGTCCCACAAGTCCATGTTGTCGTGATGGTTGCCCATAGCAAAGAAATATCGGGCACCGGTTTTCTTGAAAAGGGCTACCAGCCTCTCCGGATTCCATTTTTCGGCTTTCCATTCGTTGATTACATCCTTGAAGCCGAATTCCGAAGGATGTCCGTAATGCTCCAAGTGCCACTTGTAGGCAGCACCGCCCTCTTCGTACATGCCACGACCGTACCAGTCGCCGGCTTCGGGTTGGCATTGCGGACCCCAGTGTGCCCATATGCCGAATTTGGCGTTGCGGAACCATTCGGGCACTTCGTATTGGGACAATGACTCCCAGGTAGGTGAGAACTTGCCCGGTTCTGCTTTCTCTTGTTGTGCCAATGCACTGCCCCCTTGCAGGATGCAGGCGGATAGGAGAATTGTTTTAAAGATGTTTCTTTTCATACCTTTATTGTTGTTTACAAAATGTTTATTCCCTTTTTGAATGCATTGATGAACGGATTATTCTGTTTTGTCCATATACTCCATGATAAACCCATACCGGTAGGAGCGATTGCCGTCAATGGTGTATGGCTTCATGGTCTGTGCGCCCCATCCGTCGTTTCCACCTACTCCGTGTATGTTGGAGTCGATATTCAGGTTGATGAAGTCGCGTTCGGGCAGTTCGTGCGCATGCTCTTTCCCTTCCAGGTCTTCTTCCCCGTAGGGCCATATACGGAAACATAGGGGTTGCAAGCCTTTGACTTGTATTTTCCATCGCTCACTGTCTCCCAGCATGAACCAGCGTGTATCGCACCGGTTGGCATTGTCTTGCGGTACGATGTAGTTCGTGATAAATTCGTGTATGCCACACTCGTAGACTCCCAGGAAAGCGGCGCTCTTGCGGTCGGGATAGTTCTCGAACTTGCCGCGTCCGTACCAGGCTATCCGGTTCAGCGCCGAGGGCATTCTCATGCGCATACCGAATTTGGGCATCAGCGGAATATCTTCCTTTTCAGGCTGATAGGTTGCTTCTACTTGTATGCGGCCTTTGCCGTCCACAGTGTAGCGGAGATGGTAACCGGCTCCTATCCGGGGGAGGGAGAGACTGGCATCCACTATCACCATACCATCGTTTACGGTTGCTTGGTATGCCTTTACGATACGTTTTTGCTCTGCATTTTTCCAAGCGCTCAAACGTTCATTGTAGCCGTTGCGGACCTGAATGTCATTTGCCGGTTTCCAAAAATAGGGTTCCAAGGCACTGTGCAACAACTCTTCTCCCTTGACTCGCCAACTCACCAAAGCACCGGTACCTTTTTCTATGGTGAACAAGGCATCGGCGGCTATAATTTCCACCGCTTCGGGTGTCTCCTTAAACGTGGCCTTCCCGCCGTCATCCTTCAATTGTGGGAATTCATAGTCATGATACGTAAGTTGTTCCTTGGCAACTTTGAAGCCCTTCTCTGCCCACGTCGTGGATTCCTTCAACGTGGCATATACATTGAGGCAAAGTTCCCCACACTTATCCGGTCTTGAAGGTACCTCCAGCAGATTCCCTTCGGACAAGTGGAGGTCGCCGTTGCGTACAGCCTTTCCGTTGCATATCCACTCATAGCTGTAATCGAATTCATCCAAATCGGAAAACGCATACCCGTTGGTCAATTTGATTTGCTGTGTTCCCTTCTTTTCAAACTTGATGTATTGATATACTTTTTGTACTTCATAGTAATGGGGGTGAGGCACCCGGTCGGGAGATACCAGCCCGTTAATGCCGGTGGGACCGTCGTTGGGATAGTCCCCGAAATCTCCTCCATACGCCCAGAATTCATCGGGCAGTAATGGGAGTGACGAGGGGCTCTCGCCGAAACTTAACGGTGCACCGTTAAGCTTTTTAGGAATGCCTTGGTCTACCCAGCACCAAATGGCAGCTCCGATAATACTTTCGTCCTTTTCAATCACATCCCAATACTCCTTGAGGTTGCCGATGGAATTTCCCATGGCGTAGGCATACTCTCTCATGAATACGGGGCGGTCGGTTATTTTCTCGCCAAGTTCCTTCAAAGCGTCGGGATGCAGATAAGCTTCGTCATAGACATCGGATACGGTGCGGTCTGTATCGTCGTATATCGGTCTGGTGGGGTCTAAGGCACGGATTGTGTCTGCCATAGCTCGCAAATTGGCACCGCTTCCACCCTCGTTGCCCAATGACCAGAATAGGATGCACGGATGGTTCTTGTCCCTTTCCACCACGGCTACTGCCCGGTCCACATGGGCCAGTGTCCATTGAGGGTTGTCTCCTAATACTTTGTTCCCCAAACCGTAGGCATGACTTTCGTGGTTCGCTTCGTCCATTACGTAGATTCCATACTTGTCACATAGCTCGTACAGCAATGGCAGATGTGGATAGTGGGACGTGCGTATCATGTTGATGTTGGCTTGTTTAATCAGCCGGATATCTCTCTCCATCGTCCGGCTGTCGACAAAGAATCCCATACGGGGATGGAAGTCGTGACGGTTCACTCCTTTCAGCTTGACGGCTTTCCCGTTGACTTTGAAGACGTCTCCCGCGATTTCTATTTTCCGTATGCCCCAATGGTATTCGAACGATTCCAAAAGTTCATTCTTCCTGCGAAGCTTGATGTGGATGTCATATAGATGCGGTTTTTCGGCAGACCATAGTTGAGGCTCCCGGAGCATTTCGGACAGTGTGACGCTCGTTTCAGAAAAGGCCTGAATAGTACCTACGGGAGCCACCATTTTTTTGTCGAGTTTATTTCCTCTGTTGTCTTTCCCCACCAGGTTTATTTCTACGGTCAGGTCTTTTACTTTGCGGTCGGTCTGGTTTCTTATCCAAATTTCGGTTCCGAATGTAGCTGAACGCATGTCGTCCGACAAGTCGCTGCTGAACCTATAGTCCCGGATATTTGTCCGGGGACGTACCCATAGCTCTACCGGCCTGAGTATTCCACTAAGCCGCCACATGTCCTGGTCTTCCAGATAACTGCCGTCCGACCACCGATACACTTCCACTGCCAGACGATTGGCTCCGTTCTTCACAAATTCGGTTATGTCAAACTCGGCAGGCGACATCGAATTCTGGCTGTAGCCTACCCGCTCTCCGTTTACCCAGACATACATGGCCGATTTTACTCCTTCAAAGTGAAGGTATAGGCACTTGTCTTTCATATCGGGCGTCACTTCGAACGTGGTGACATAAGAGCCTGTGGGATTTCTGTGCCCGTAACTGTAATATTCGGCGGGAGGCTCGCTTGTCACTCTGGGTGCATCCTTCTGGAAGGGATAGTTTACGTTGGAATAGATAGGTTTCCCATAACCTTGCAATTGCCATGCTCCCGGCACTGTGATGGTATCCCATGTGTCGGTATTGAAATCATTCTTGTAGAAGTCGGCCGGGCGCTTTCCCGGGTCGGCAGACCATTGGAATCGCCACTTGCCGTTCAGGGATATGATTTCTTTGCAATCGACTTTTTGCGAAGGCAATGTCAGTGTGGCATGATACGGCTCTTTGTTGATGCCGACTACAATAGGATTCTCCCAGTCCGGAGCTTCTTGGGCGCCGGCATATAGGGCACTTAGCAATAGAAAGGCAAATATCTTTTTTCTCATTTTTTCTCATGTTTTCTGATGGTCAATAAACTTCCATGATGAGAACTCCCCAGGGGGGCAATGTTACATGGTCTCCTTCTTTTACAGTCTTGCCGGAAATCAGCTCTTTGGATGTCGGATAGTTATGAGTGATTTCTTTACTCTCGCTGCTGTAATTGAAGAAGTAACGGATGGCTTTTCCGGCTTTGTTTATTCCCGAACGCTGTATGATGGGGAACACGTCGCTCTCTGAAGAGATGATACCGGCATGGATGGCTGCCTTTCGCACGATGGCATTCAGCAATTCCTGCGAAGGGTAGGCTCCTATGTAGGTCAGTTTGCCTTTGCCATACTTGTTTTCGGTGACAACGGGCCATTTGCCGAAGAACGGATGCTCTGCATAAGCCAACGGGGTGGCTGTCTCGGGAATCAGGAATTCATACCAGTCGCTTATCTGGTTCTTTCCCTCTAATTGAAAGGGGTTATCCTTTAATGATAAGTCACCGATAGTGGAGAATTCCTGGTAATGGAAGCCGCAGGCTTTGCGTAGCGGCCCGGGAGCCAAGGTGGCCCGAACTGCGGAGTGCTCATTGCAGTAACCGCTTTTGTGCATCATTACCACGTGTCCGCCGGACTGTACGAATTCATCAATGGCTAATAGCAATTGGTCGGTAGCCACATACAAAGGGGGAATGACAAGCATGTCATATCCGCTGAAATCGGTTGTCTTGTCACAAGGGATGATGTCCGTTTCTATGTTTTGGAAATAGAGGGCTTTATGCACCATATCAATGGGATAATTGCTCTTGTAAGTGTAGGGCATGAAGCCGAGAGCATGATAAGAATCATGACTGTAGAGGATAGCTACCCGGTTTTTCTTTTTCAAGTTCACGATGTGGCTGCCTATTCTTTCCAACTCTTTGGCGGTGGTGGTGAATTCCTTGTATATGCGGTTGGGCTGGAGGTCATGGCCCAGCACGCCTCGCCAGTATGTCTCCTGCCCGTAGTGCAGGGTAGACCAGTGCCAGTATTCCACCATATTGGCTCCGGAAGCATAATGTGCGTACACATTCTGCCGCAACTGGTTGTCGTAGGGAGGAAACTGGGTGCGGGCATCCCAGCCGATGCCTTGTGCGTTGGTTTCCATGACGATGTAATTGTTGTCGGCCACGGTGCGCACGAAGTCACCGGCATAAGCGATGCGCTGGCCGTCTTGTTTATCCTGTACATCGTGATAGACATTGATGGCAGGATATTGCATCTGCCTGAAACTTTCCACTTGGTCTATATTATGGAAGTCGGGCATAAAGCAGTGGGTGACAAATTGGTCTTTACGCTTGTATTCATTTACAAGGTCGCACTGCCAATTCAGAAAATCGGCCACTTCCTTCCGGTTATAGCGTTCCCATTCATTCTTGTACGAGGGGCTTGTCACTCCATCGCGCGGATAGAACTCTTCCCAGGTGTTGATGTTCATTCCCCAGTAGTTCATTCCCCATTCCTTGGCAAGCAGATTCAGGTCATTGTTGAATTTCTGTTTGATGTAGTTCCTGAATCCGAAGAAATAGTCTCTGTTGTTTACTCCGCGCGCTTCTGTTTCGTTGTCCACTTGATACCCGATGACTGCCGGATGCTGTGCATATCTTTCCAGCATCTTGCGGATAATCCGTTCGCAATAGAATTGGTAGGTCGGGTTTGTAAAATCCATGTTCTGTCTGATTCCATAATAGGCTTTGTTTCCTTTGGCGTGTTCTGCCAGCACTTCCGGGTGTTTGTATGCCAGCCATGCAGGAATGGAATAGGTGGGAGTTCCCAAGATGACTTTGATTCCTGCTGCATGCATCTTGTCCAGAATGCGGTCCATCCATTCAAATTCAAAATTTCCTTCTTGCGGCTCAAATACTCCCCAGGCAGATTCTCCAACGCGCACTACTGTCAGGCCGGCTCTTTTCATCAGCCGGATATCTTCATCCAGTCGCTCATAGGGCATATATTCATGATAGTAGGCTGCACCATAAAGCACGTTGTCGAATGAATACTGCGCTTTTATTTGTAAAGCGCTTAAAAACAACACTAATAGAATAAAGTAATTTTTGTTTTTCATAATCTTACCAGTCCGATACAATATTTTTATTTCATCATAGGTCTTATGCTGATGGTTCTCCGATATTCCTGCGGCATCGCCTTGTAAGCACCGAATACACCGCGGGCCGTACAGCCGACCCCGGTAGTGGCATAATCGAGATTCAGGGTCATGCCTTTCTGCTTCTGCAATTGGTAGGTATACATCGCTTTCGTCAGATTGTCTGTGCTGTACGGATAAATGTTGAAGTTGAACCATTCGTTCATCTTGAATTGAAGGCCGATGCCTTTGTCCGTGGTCAGTTGCAGCCAGCGTACATCTGTCCGCAATCCGTAATCTTGTGGCATTAGATAGGGCTCGTACATAGCTTGTACGGTAGAGGCATATATCCCCATCGGATAGCCGGTTTTCCGGTCCGGATAGTTCTCTTGCGGTCCTCGGCCGTACCATTTCACTTGGTCGAGCGCATCGCTTACGGTCAGCGTAAGTCCTATGCGAGGAAACCAAAGCGGCATTTTCCCTTCAGGCTTCAATACATGGCGTATCTCTATCGTCCCTTCACTATTGATAATATACTCATAGTGGTTGATGATGCCGTTGTTCTGTACTCCTTCGATGTAGAGGTCTTTTTTCTCTTTTTCTCCTTTGCCCATCAATTCCGCATCAATGATGTGTATATGTACGCCTTCGGTGGTTTCGGACACCGAAAAAGAGAGGGGCTGATGTGTCAGGCGGTCAATCCCTGCAGAATACATTTCTGTGGCTACCGTGTATCCGTAACCTTCTTTCCAGTTGGAGGAGCGGGCGCTGGAGGCATTCCAGTTGTCCAGCTCATTGGCCAGCGGGGCACGCCAAAGATTCAGCCGGAGCGGTGATTCCAGCAGTTCCATATCTTGAACAACCATCGACGTCAGTTGTCCGTCGGTACGGTTGAATACATATTTGAAGCCATCTCCGGAGACAACCAATTCTTTCTCCGAAAGTGAATAGGAAGGTACGCCTTGAGCCTTTTCTTCCGAAGAGCATGGCAGGCTCCAAGGCAGTTCAAGTTCTTCCCATGCCACCTCATGTCCGGCTTTTGCCCACAATTCATCTTTTTTCAGGACGGCATGAAGCATCAGGCGGTATTCTTTGCCGGGAATCAGGGCTGGCTTCTTATAAGGTATGTGCACCAGCTCTTGGCTAAGCGGCGCTGTTGAGAGTGCCAAGTCGCCCGATTGAATAACCTTGTCATCTTCTTTCAATTCCCATCGTATGGCATATCGGGAAGCATTTGTATAATGATTGCGATTCCATAACTCAACGACTCCCTCTGTCACATCCGACATGGAAAAAGAAAGAGGTTGTCCGGTTTTCTTCATTTGCCACATTTCGGGCTGTACGCTACGGTCGGGCCAGATGCTGCCGTACGTACGTGCACCGATGCCGTAACTGTAGAATGTACCATTTTCCGTCTCTTGCTCAAAATCTAGCCACAGAGCGGCTTCTTCCGGGTGAAAAGAGGAAGTCAGTGCCTTGGCGAAAATGCCGACTTCGTCCATTTGAGCATCGCAGATGTAGACCGAAGTCTCTTGGCCGTGTGTTTCTGCATTCCGACCGATGTTGACGGGGTAGGGGAAGTTCCGGATATTGCCCGATGCTTGTGTGGAGGCCTTTTCTGCTCCGTCTATATAGATGGACATTTTCTGTCCGTCGTAGACGCACGTCACTTGATGCCAGTTGTATTCCCAGTCAGTAGGCAAGGAGGCGCATACGGAATGCTTTTTATCAGTATAGATATAAAATTCCAGTTTGTCTTTACCGCGTTGTTGCAGCCCGAACTGATAATTGCCTTTTGTGATGAATGAGCCGCAACTGCTTACCAGTTTCCGGGGGTAGATTCTGCAAGTGAGTGTCAGTTCATTACTGTTCAACTCCACATTGTCTGCACGATAGACCTCTACCCATTGGTCGTGACCGTTCAAGTCCAGCACCGTGTTCTTTCCTTCCTTCACCAAGCGGGCATTTCCCATCAGATGGGCGGGAGTATGGAAGGGCGAAAGGTCGTCCACTTGCCTTATCCGTTCGGTCAGTCCCGGACTTACAAAATCCCAGATGGCCCCTCCTATCAGGCGGGGATGTCGGTAGATGGCTTCCCAATAATCGTCCAGGGCACCGCCGGCATTGCCTGCAACCGATAAGTATTCATCCATAAACGATGGTCGGGAATCCTCTCCTATGCCTACCTGCATTTCCAGTTCCATAGGAGTAGGGTAACGGGGTCCGATAATATCTTCTGCCGGATGGGAGAATGCATTTCCGCCATACATCCAGAAGCGGGTGGGGTCCAGCGATTTCCCTTCTTCAATGGTGTGGGTAATGTTGATACCTTCACCGCTTTCGTTTCCTGCGCTCCAGAACAAGACGCAGGGATGGTTTCTGTCCCGTAACACCATTCTGCGGCATCGCTCGCGATACATCTCTTCGTATTCCGGGAGACTTGAAATCCATTCCGAGGCATGGGCTTCATCGCCCACCTCGTCTATGATATAAAGCCCGTATTCATTGGCCAGTTCCAAATACTTATTCACCGGAGGATAGTGAGAGGTACGTACGGCATTGAAATTAAACTGTTTCAACAATTCAAAATCCTTGCGTATGGTGGCTTCGTCCATGACATGTCCCTCTTCGGGATGCTGCATGTGCGAATTTTGTGCATTGACTTTCAGTGGGATACCGTTAAGATAAAAAACACCGTCTTTGATTTCCGTCTTTTTGAATCCGATGACCGTTTCTATCTTGTCTTTCTGCAGACCGGCCGGATTGGATAATTCCAGACCGAGCGTATAAAGCTCGGGTGTCTCGGCTGTCCATTTCCGGGGTTCTTGTACCAAGGTATGCAACTGTATTGTCTTTTCCGCAGCGTCCATTTCAAATGGAGCTGCGGAAAAGTTACAGATAATCTTGCCGTTTTTATCCTTTAAGTAAGCTTTCAATCCATAATTCTCATTTGGCTTCTTTTGGTAGTCCTTGATTTTTACCTGAATACTTAACTGCGAATCGGTATACGTATTATCAAACTCTGTGATTACTTGCCAGTCGAATATCCTGACAGCAGGTGTGGCGTACAACCATACGTCGTCAAAGATTCCGGCCAGTCGCCAATAATCTTGTCCTTCCAGGTAATAGCCGTCCGAATACTTTAGTACACAGACAGCCAGCGTGTTTTCGCCCGGCTTCAAATAAGGAGTGATGTTGTATTCGGCAGGTTCTTGTGCTCCTTCATTGTAGCCCACTTCATGACCGTTGACCCATACAAAAGAAGCGGATGCCACTTTCTCGAACCTTAAAAATATCTGGTCTTTTGCTGCCCAACTTGCAGGTACCTTGAATGTTCGCCGGTATAGTCCGGTAGGGTTATACTCTTTGGGAGCATGTGGTGGATTCACCCCGAAGGGAGCAGATACATTTCTGAACAGCTTGTCACCATAACCTTGCATTTCCCAGTTTGAGGGAACTTTGATGTCGCCCCATTGCTTATCCGGGAATTCGGGGTTAAAAAAGTGTGCAGGTATCCCTTCCGGTGTATCGCACCAGAAAAACTTCCATGTCCCATTCAGTAGCATGCTCTTTTCGGGCATATGCCAAGCGTGTCCTTCCTCTTGTCCTTTTTCAAATACAGAAGGGTTGTCTATATACCAGAGCATATCCTTAAGGAAGGATTTGTCTTGTGCATAGGATTGCAGGCACAAGGCTACTGAACACAATGGCAGAAACAGTTTTCTCAGATTCATTTTTTTGTAATTCGTGCTGTCCATCCACCGCCGGGTGCCAGTTGTACATTGAGTTTGTCTTTGGCAGTGACGATGCGTACTTCTTTTTTATAGTCGGTAGCTTCACGGTCGGCATTGATGCCGTCGGCAAAGATTTCGGCTTCGTAGTTGCCTTCGCTGAGGAAGGAGAGGTCGATGGTGCAGCTACGCGGAGTCCAGTTGGTCATGCTGCCTACAAACCAAGTGTTTCCTTTGCGGCGTGCTATCGTGATGTATTCGGCTATTTTACCATCAAGAGCAATGGTTTCGTCAAAGGTAGTGGGAACCTTGGCGATGAAGTCGGTGCATTCCTGTTCCTTCATGTATTTGCTGGGACTGTCGGCAAGCATCTGCAAGGGTGCTTCGAAGACGGTGTACATAGCCATCTGGTGTACACGTGTACCTTGACTCATGGGGTGGTCGTTGACGGAGCGGAACAGGGAACGGGTGGCATTTACCATAGCTCCCGGCGTATAGTCCATCGGACCGGCGAGTTGGCGCAGATAGGGGGCGGTAACGTCGTAGCGCGGGAAGTCATGCAAGGGTGCACCGTTCACGATGGGCTCCCACTTGCTGTTTTCCAGTCCTTTCACACCTTCAAAGTTGAGGATGTTGGGATAGGCGCGCTGGATGCCGAAGGGTTTCAGTCCGTGTAGGTCAAGCAACATGTGATGCTTGGCGGCACATGCTGCGAGTTGTTCGGTAGAAGAGATGGCGAGTTGGTCGTCGCGGTCGAAGAAGTCAATTTTGAAACCTTTGATTCCCATTTGTGCGTAGTGGCTGATAACTTGTTCCACGGCAGGGGAGATGTCGCCTCCTCCCGTAAGATTGCGCCAGCTTGCCCAGAGGATGATGCCTATGCCCTTTTGGTTGCCGTATGCCACCAGTTCTTCGAGATTGATTTCGGGACTGATGTCTTCCATTAATGATTCCTTTCCGCTCCAACCTTCGTCGATGATGATATACTCCAGCTGGTTTTCGGCGGCAAAGTCGATGTATTTTTTATAGGTGGGCGTATTCATGCCTGCCTTGAAGTCCACGCCGGTCAGGTTACAAGTATTCCACCAGTCCCATGCCACTTTTCCGGGTTTAATCCAGGATGTGTCAGCGATGCGGCATTCGGGTGCGAGGCGTTGCATCATGTCGTTGTTGGCGAGTTGTGTGTCGTGGGTAACAACAAGCACGGCACGCCAAGGATAGGTCTGTTTCCCTGTGGGACGCCCGTTGGGGCAGAAGTAGGGGGCATTGTTGGGCTTGCTGATAACGTCGGCACGTTTGGTAGGGACGAGGTTCAAGCGGTCATAGCCTCCGATGACTGTTTCCAGTGGATAGGGGGCGAATTCTGCCTTCACTCCGTGGGGCATCTGTGGGTTGGCAGTGAGGAACATGCCGGGATAGTTGGACAATCCGGCTTCCATAATGACGGCTTTCTTTCCGTTCTCCAGTTCTACCATCAGCGGAGTAATGGCAAGCGAGTCTTTGTACATGCGAGAGAGGGGGGCCTCATCGTAGTAGGACTCGAAGGAGTAGCAGTAACGCTCGCCGGCGCGATTGTCGTTAATATAGGGCACGAAAGCGTGGTAATCGCGGTCGAAGTTGAACTCGGCAATCTCGTCCTTCACGCAGAAAGGTTTGCGCAGTTCGGAAACAAAACGATAGGCGGCTCCGTCGTCGTAGGCGCGGAACTGTATGCTATAGCCGTTACGGCATTTCAGCGTGAGTTGGTTATAAGTGTCCTTCACACTCGCCTTTTTGTAGAAAGGAGTGGGGAAGGAAGTGTCGACGGAAGTGCGGGTAGCTTTGGTCACCTTCACATCTTTGCCGAAGGTGAAAGCAATGGGCTTTCCCTCAGATTCAGTGCATTGCATGGCAATGTCTGAAGGCAAAAGAACGGTGGTACCGTCGTGGGCAATCGCCCAGTTGAGGGCTTGTCCGGCTTCGATGTTGACAATTAGTTTTCCGTCCGGTGAATTCAGTTGATATTGCTGTGCTTGTGCCGTCAATGCACAAGAAAGCAATAGGCTGGCGAAACAAGTGCTGATTCTGTTCATTTTTATTTGATTATTGATTATGAATATTTGTTTAATTCCGTGGATATTTAACCGGAATAGCCATCATTTCTTCTAAGAAGAGAGGGTCGTCGAACTGGCAAGTCTGTCGGTTGTATTGTCCCCCCGGAGTGTCCCATAGCATTGGGCACATGCCGCGCGAGTAGATGGCTTCGGTTACGGAAACACAGAAGAGTCTTATCACTTCCTTTGTTCTGTTTCTGGAGTCGGCGCAATATTCGCCTATGATGACGGGGATTCCTTTGTCTACGCAATTCTTCTTCAGTAGGTCCATATTGTCGTTCAGTTCCTTGAAGTCAGCTTCCGTTCCCCAGCTTTCCCGGCCTACACCCCAATCGACAACCTCGCCTCCACCCAGTATGGCAAAGTTTGCGGGAGTATAGTAATGCACTGTAAGAGCAAGTCGGTTTGCGGGATCATTCGGCATCTTGAACAAGGGGTCGTAAGCATACTCCAAGTTGGTGTTGTAGATTTCCACCAACAGATGACGTTTGGCGTTGTTGCCGCCACTGTTTCTTACTATGTCGACAAAGAGCTGGTTGAGGTCGTTCACGTATCCCAGTGCCTTTGCCTTGTCGGCTTCACTACCGCCCCACGGAGTCCAAATCTCATCGTATCCGATTTCATTCATTGGCTCGAACAGTAAGTGGTCACCGTACTTTTCGAAGCGTTCACATATCTGTTTCCAGATGGAAGTGAATTTTTCTTTTGCTTTGCTGTCGGTGGGTACTTGTTTAATCCATTCGTTTTCGTGGTGGATATTGATGATAGCCACCATGCCACAGTCGAGGGTCCAGTTTAGGATTTTCTCTACGCGGTCCATCAGGTCAGGATGCACTTTGAAGTCGTCGGACAGCAGATTGCCCCAGCTGACCGGTATGCGCAGAGATGAGTAGCCCGCTTTGGCATATCCTTCAATGATTTCTTGTGTGATAATAGGGCTTCCCCATGCTTGTTCGTAATTGAGAATGTTGCTTGGGTCTATCCAGTCGCCCACGGCATCCAGCGTGTTGCCTAGGTTGATGCCCAGTCCCATTTCGTTAATCAGTTGGTGGGTTGTGAGATTCTCGCGTACAGTGTATTTTTCCGGTTCATCGCTTTGGATATAGGCCGCCTGCTCCACGTTGATTTCTTGTATATGCTCCTTTACGCTGACGGTGATGATGGCGTTGCGCACGTCGGGCGTAGTGTTGGGTTCTACGGTTATGTTATAGATTGCCTGTACGGGAGTGCTGCTTTCCGAGGTTACTTTGCACCATGCTTCCGAACTTTGGAAAGTGGCTGGTTCATTGGGGGTGATACCGAATTTCTTGCTACCACCCGTTTGTTCAAAATGGAAAGAAGTAGGCTCTACGATGATTTTCAGCTCCTTTTTATCGTCAGAGCAAGCTGTCATCAGAAATAGAACCAGGCTGGTTAATAAGGTTTTCTTGAAGATTTGTGTCATGGTATCGGTAAAATTTCGTTTTAATAATTTCGGTGTATTTATTTTTAGACGCTGATTCAATTGAATCAGCGTCTAAGAGTTTAAAAGAAGGTGTCACTTTGTGTAATCCTGTGCCAGAATTTAATTCAAATTATTGTATCTTGACAACTCGGAAATTATCAAAATACATTTCGATGTTGTATGGACCGTTTTCGCTGGGGTTTGTCATCTGGAGTGCCAACTCGTCACCGTCACGTTTTTGGAACTCGCCCCAAGTGGTTTCGTCTACCAGTTCGGAGAGCGGAATGCTGCACTGCATCCATTGGCCTACTTCGGTTTTTCCGGTGAAGTCGCTCACCGGACGATAGTTCGTGTAGTTGTGAGCCTCATTCCCTTTGAGGTAGATGCGGAATACAGGACCTTCGCCATATTCCACTGCCACGAAGCATTCGAACTGCAAAGCCAGTTCGGAAGTCGGTGTATCGGTAGGCAGGAAGGCTGTGTCAATGCCCCATACGGCACCGTTCTGCAATTGGCCCCACCAGTAATTCCATGCTGAAAGTTCCCCTGATATGCTGTAGCATTTACCATCCGAGAAGAAAGGAGCTGCTGTACCGTCGGCAGTGACGGGTACAGCTTGCCCGCCCCAGGAGAACCAACCGATGTTGTCATAGTTCAATACTATATTCTCCAAAGGATAGAAGCCCGGAACTTCGGCAGTACCGCCCATTGTGGTAATGGCGAGTGAGCAAGTGCCTTGCGGTGCACGCGGCATGGTAAAGGTAAGCATATCGTTAGCTTCGCTTACGGTAACAGTAGAGAGATCTACCGAGCGATTGCCCATTGTGATGGAGGCGATATCCATAAAATTCTGTCCCAGTACGGTAACTGTGGTACCCGTGATAGGCATCATGGAGCTTACCTTGCTGATACTTGGTGGGAGGGCTGTGCGACGGAAGGGAGTAAATGCGGATGCGGTATAGCACTCCACTACCAGACTGCCTTCATCAATCAGGCCTGCGGGAGCATTGAATGATATTTCGTCAAAGTTCTTGTTTACCGTGTAGTCCGTTACTTCTACCGAAACAGGTGCATTGGTGATGTCGTCCACGGCAGTGGTGAAATAAACGCGCTGAATTTCGTAGAAGTTACCGCCCACGATGCGCAGAGGCGTGCCCGTCTCCACGGGGAAGGTTGTGGCTACACGGGTGATGTAGGGTGCGGGCGAGAGTACATGCATGGAGTACGTGGCAATGCCGTGCGAGGTCTCGATACGCAGTTCGCCTTTCAGTTCGGGGTTGGCACCCGTCAGTTGCAATTCGCCGGGGATAGTGAGGATGAGACTGGTGGAAGTGCCGTAGTTGCTATTGAACGAAACTTCTTGTTCGTTGATGAACACTTTCCGCACATCATTCAGATTTTCGCCGATGACTACAATCATGGTGCCCGGATTTACATCGGTGAACGTACTGTCGGCCTTCTCTGGGTCGACAAGACGGATGTGGTGGATTACGGGAACACCGCCGCCCTCGTCATCGTTGCAGGCGGTGAAAAGGTTGCATGCCAACAGGATGGTGAGCAACACAAAAGGAAAATGTATATATTTCATATTAAAGTCGTTATTTGAGATAATGAATGTATAACTTGGTTTATTCACTGAATTCGTATGCTACCGGTTCTTCGTTCAGTAGCGGATTCTGGATGACATCGCTTTCCGGATAAGGCATCAGGATGTTGCCGTGGTGGATTTCGATGTTCTCGCCCGGTTCCTGCCAATTTTCTATGCCTTCGAGGAAAGTGTCGCCTTCTTTCTTGCCGAAGTGGAGGTAACCGTCTTCGTCTTTCACGATGAGGTCTACTGTGTAGCCGCGGTGTTGGTTCTGGAAGTAATTCAGCATGTAGTCGGGTTTCCAGTGATACCACGATACCATGTCATACCAGTTACAATACTCCATCGAGAACTCTACGCGGCGTTCGCGAATGATGTCTTCGAAGGTTACGCGTTCCTTGCGGGGGATACGTGCACGGTCGCGCACCTGGTTCAATGCTTCCAGGCCGGGACCACCGGTCAGTTCTTCGCTGTTGCCCAGACAAGCTTCGGCATAGGTCAGGTAAACATCGGCAAGGCGTAGGATGTAGGTGTTGAGCGGAGAGTTCATGGACTGGATATAACCGTCGTTGTCGTCGTCCGGACCGCCCGGTACACCTTTTTTAATGCAAGAGGTGGCGCCGTCGTAAGTATAACCACCGTCGGCAATGCAGATGTATGAATAGTATGTACCCGGTGTGCAGAAGGTGGCGTTGCGGCGGATAGTGTCGCCCAACTCATATTGCTGGAGCATATCTATACTTGCCTGATAGCTGCTCCATACGTTTACACCGCCGGTCATCTTGCTGTTGCCGGCGAGGTCGGCAAGCAGAGTGTTGCATACGCCCCAATCACCCAGTGGCACCCACTGCATGGCAATGAGCGATTCGGGATTGTTGTTGTGCTTATACTTGAAGAGGTCTTCATAGTTTTCGTAAAGGCTGATGCCGCTGTTGTTTATCACGTCGGCGGCCAGTTCCTTGGCTTTCTCCAGGTCGGCGTTGTCGCGTGTGCCTCCTTTCCAGCCTGAGCGGGCGAGGTAGACTTTGGCAAGCATGCCTTTTGCACCCCATGCGTTGACACGTCCTTTGGCGGTTGCCACTTCAGGAAGATTCTCGACTGCATAAGTGAGGTCACGAATAACGAGTTCCAGCACATCTTCTTCGCGGTGGAGCGGTTGCATGGGATTGGCAACCACTTTGTCGTTGTCTTCGATGATGATAACCGGTCCCCAGAGGCGAACCATGTAGAAGTAGGCACAAGCACGCATCAGGCGGGCTTCGGCAATGGCTGTGCGCTTGGCACGTTCGCTTACGCTGTTGCTACATTTGGTCTGCACATCACTGATAACTGCATTGGCCATTGTAATGACCGAGTAGAAACCTGTCCATGCATTGGCAAGGTTTTCGCTCAGGGCTGTCACCTTGAAGTTGGTGAACTCGGGAGCTCCCCAGCGACTGAAGTTATCGTTGGCACGGTTACTGCCCAGCGGCACGATGGCGCGGGAGTTGAGGTCGAACCATGCACGGTTGTAAAGCGGTGCAGTGGCTTGTTCGAGTGCATCGTCGGAAGTGTAGTATGTCACATCTACGTAGTTTCCTTCGGGAGCACGTTCCAAAAATGAGTCGCTGCATGCCGTAAGCAGAAGGAGCGATGATATAAGGGTTAGAAATCTGTGTTTCATAACTATATTGAGATTTTAAATGATAAATGATTTGTCTGGCTCATTAGAAATTGAAGTTAAGGCCAAATGTATAGATACGTTGCGAAGGATAGCGCGCATCGTCCACACCACGTAGCAATACATTGTAGTTCAAAGCGCCTATTTCGGGATCGTAGCCTTTGTAGCCTGTGATGGTACAGAGGTTCTGGATGTTGACGTAGAGGCGCAGATGGTCTATCTGCAAACGGCGCAACCATTTCTGTGGGAAGGTGTACCCCAGCGAGATGTTTTTTATGCGGAGGTAGGAAGCGTCTTCAACAAAGCGGTCGGAGATACGGTTGTTGTCGTTGGCGCTACTGGTAGTGATGCGTTGTACTTTGGCTGCATCGGCGTTGGCCACGTAAACATTGGAAAGTACCTCGTCGCCCACTTCGGGGTCGTGCATGGCGATTTGGGCAATGCCGGTAGCTTCTTTCAGCAGGTTGCTGTTACGCATGGGATCGGTGAAGGTGCGGCGAATCAGGTTGATAGCCTTATTGCCCACCGAGCCGTTCAGGAAGATGTTGAGGTCAAATCCTTTATAAGAAAGGTAGTTGTTGAAGCCGAACGTGAATTTGGGTGCCGGATTGCCGAGGAACGTGCGGTCTTTCTCATCAATTACACCGTTGTTGTCGCGGTCTTCATAGATGTAGTCACCTACCCAGATGCCCGATTTGCCGATGGTCTGGTCTTTCGGGATGGCTACTTGGATGCGGTTGCCCGTTTCGTCGAGCAGGAAGTTGCCGTCGGCACCTTTCTTGTAGAAATCTCCTTCTTCCTTGAACATACCGATTACTTTATAGCCGTAGAACTGCCCGACCGGTTCGCCCACCATGGTGTAGGTCAGTGTTTCCGAACCGTTGATTCCCGAAATAGCGGATGATTCGGAGTAGAGCTTCGTCACTTCGTTGTGGTTGATGGAGAAGGTGAGTCCTGAGGTCCAGGTGAAATCACGTGTCTGGATGTTGTGCGTGTTCAGGGTAAATTCTACACCTTTGTTGGTCATGGCACCGGCATTGACCCACGGTGCACGAATCAGACCGCTTACGTAGGTAGGAAGAGAAGCTTGCATCAGCAGATTGTCCGTTTTCTTGTAATAAGCATCGGCGATGAACTCTATGCGGTTGTTGAAGAGGGCGAGGTCGAGTCCTACATTGAAGGAGTTTGTTTCTTCCCACTTCAGTTCACGATTAGGATAGTTGCCTGCATAGAAACCAGTACCCCAGATGGAGGCTGCCGAAGCCATGGTGACGCCGTAGGCATAGGAACCCGCCCATTGGTTACCTACTACACCCCAACCCAGGCGGAGTTTCAGTGAGTTGATGGCTTCCACATCTTTGAGGAAAGCTTCGTTGTTGACTTTCCAAGCCAATGCTACCGAAGGGAACCAACCCCAACGACTTTCTTTGGCAAACGAAGACGAACCGTCGGCACGGAGCGTAGCGGTCAGCAAGTAGCGGTCGTCGTAGTTGTAGTTCAGACGGCCGAAGTATGATTCGATGGCGGATGAACCACGGGAACTGTTGGCTTTTGCTGTTGTGGCATCACCCGCATCCAGTTCGTGTACGGAGTTGAAGAGGAAGTTGGTACGGCTGCCGCTCAGCGACTCGTACTTGTTTTCTTGCGCTTCGTGTCCCAGCATGGCAGAGAGGCCGTGTTTGCCGAAGGTATTATTATAAGTAAAGTAAGTTTTCAATGTCCAGTTGCTTCCGTTGCCGGCTCCACGGCTTGCTGACGACTGCTGCTTGAAGTGCTCGTAGTCGTAGGAGGGGGTAAACTTATAGTCGTTGCTGTAATTGAAGTTGGCGGCATATTCCGTGCGGAATACGAGTCCTTTCCACAGCTTGATGTCGGCAAAGGCGTTGACATAGACTTGTGTGTTGCGACTATAGTTTTCATTTTGGATAAGGTCGGAGAGGGGGTTGGAGAAGTAAGTTCCATACATGTTCTCCGTCTGCATGCCGAAACTGCCGTCCGGGTTGCGGGCAGGCACTTCGGGGAGCTGGTTCAGGGCATTGTAGATGGCACCCGAACCGTCTACGTTGTTGGTCTGCTGTGTACGGGCTACGGAGGCGCGCAAGCCGGTGGTGAGCCACTTGTTGATGTCGTTGTCCATGTTGACGCGGAAAGAGAAACGCTCAAAGTCCGAACCGAATACAATACCGTCTTGCTGCATGTAGCCGCCGGAGAGCGAGTATTTCATGCTCTTCGAACCTCCGGAGATGTTTATCTGATGGTTGTGCATCGGGGCAGTGCGGAAGATTTCATTCTGCCAGTCGGTACCGCGGCTGAGGAGTGAGGGGTCTTTGAACTCTTCGCGTGCACCGAAGCCGATGGTGGCGGCGCGGAGGTTCTGGTAAACTGCATATTCGGGGAGTGTCAGTGTTTCCAGTTTCTTGGGAAGCTGTTGCAAGGCATAGTAACCTTCGTAGGAGACCTTCGTTTTGCCCTCTTCGCCCTGACGGGTGGTGATGAGTACTACACCGTTGGAGGCGCGGCTACCATAGATGGCTGTGGCCGATGCATCTTTCAATACTTCCATGGAAACGATGTCTGCAGGGTTGATGGAACTGAGCACGCTGCTGTTGCTGGTGTTGTTGCCTGAGATGGCTACACCGTCGATAACGTAGAGCGGTTCGTTGCCGTTCAAGGAGTTGATACCACGGATGCTGACCGAGATACCGCCACCCGGAGTTCCGGAATTCTGGGTCACCTGCACACCGGCGGCACGTCCTTGCAAAGCTTGGTCGAGCGAGGTGACTACGGACTTTTTCAGTTCGTCACCCGTCACGCTGACTACGGAACCGGTCAGGTCACTGCGTTTCATCGTACCGTATCCCACTACTACTACTTCGTCCAGCATCTCATTGTCTTCTTGCAGCAGTATGTCGATGCGGGTGGTGCGCTCTACTTTCACCTCTTTGGTGCGGTAGCCGATGTAAGAGACTATCAATGTTTGTCCCAGATTTGCCTGGATGGTGTAACGGCCGTCGATGTCGGTAATGCCGCCCGTATTGGTTTCTTTCACTTTGACGGTGGCTCCTACAAGTGGCTCACCGCCCGATTCTGATTTAACGATACCGGATACTGTTTTGGTTTGTCCATACGTGGAAACAATACCCAAACCTAGTAACACGATAACAAGCAATTGTCTCAATTTTGTCCATTCCCATTGAGAGCATACATTTGCGTGTAACTTCATAATACTTTAATTTAAGATTTAAAAATAACTGTTATTAAAAGCTACTGCAAATATGGAAAGTTATCATAATAGCATAGGTCTATCATGTCTCAAATAACATACCTTTATGTTTCAAGTTATCATTTTAGACTGCGGATGTAATCAGATGGTGATATTCCAAATTCATTCTTGAAGTTTACAGTGAACCTTTTTGGAGAACTGAATCCCACCTCATAGGCAATTTCTGCAATTTGTTTCTGGCTTTCCTTTAGAAGTTGCTTACTGCGCTTCAAACGGATAATCCGGATGAATTCTGCCGGACCTTTACCGGTGATACACATCAGCTTTTTGTAGAGATGGCTACGACTCAACCCCAATTCTGCTCCTAACATTTCCACAGAGAAGTCGGAATCACTCATGCGCTCTTCTACTATTTTGATAGCTTTTTCAATAAATTGTTCGTCTAGTGGAGTGATTGTTATTTCATTAGGTGTCACTTCTATTTTCTGACTGAATTTACGATGGCTTTTTTCTGTCCATTCAATAAATTTCCTGATGCGCAGCTTTAGTAATTTGAAGTCAAAAGGCTTTACGATATAGTCATCGGCTCCTTGCTCAAATCCTTCACTTTTGTATTCTTCTGCCATACGGGCTGTAAGCAATATAACGGGAATGTGGGACCATTGCATGTTTGTTTTGATTTGCCGACATAGCTCTGTTCCATTCATCACTGGCATCATGATGTCGCTTATTACAATATTGACACTGTTTTTTTCTAATATCTTCAATGCCTCTGCTCCATTGTAGGCAACCTGTATGGCGTATTCATCGGACAGGTATTCAGACATGAAACTACAGAAATCCTTGTTGTCGTCCACCAACAAGATGGTATACCGCAATTCTTCCGCATTTGGAACGGGAAGTTCATTCGGAGCTTTGTCATTGTTTAGCAGTTCCGGAAGTAATTCCTCCTTTTCACTGGCATATGTGACGATAGGCAATTTAACGGTAAATACGGAACCTTTAGGAAAATTGTCTGTAACGGAGATTGTTCCTTTGTGTAGATGTACATATTCGTTTGCAATATGCAGGCCGATTCCACTGCCGGTTTTTTCCGAAGTTTGTTGCACCTGATAAAAACGTTCGAAGATATGTTTCTTGTCTTTGTCTATGATACCTTGTCCGTTGTCTGCCACACAGATGCATACATTGTCATCTTCGCGATAAAGATGTACATTGATTTCTCCTTTATCAGGAGTGTATTTGAAGGCATTGGACAACAAGTTGTTCATTACTTTTTTTATTTTAACCGGATCGAAGGACATGTTCAGGTTTTCTACTTCGCACATGAAACAGAAGCTGATGGTATGGTCAAGAGCATACTCTTGAAAAGTACTGCAAATCTCGCGGATAAAGTTGACAATATCTCCCGATTTGTAATGAGCTGTCTCGGCTCCTACATCCAGTTTCCGGAAATCAAGCAGAGAGTTTATCGATGTAAGTAATTGTTGTGCATTTTTATTGATTGTATTTAGTTTTTTGCGTATTCCGTCATCCAGGGTTTCTGACAATAACATTTGTAACGGGCTAATGATAAGCGTCAGTGGTGTACGTAAATCATGGCTTATATTTGTAAAGAACTTTAGCTTCATCTCATTCAGGAGCAACTTTTGTTCTTGCTCCAGTTTTGCTCGTTGTTGCTCCAGTCTTATGTTGTGATGCTTTTTGAATCGGTATATTACATAGGATATTATACCAATGGCAAACAATATGTATAAGATGATAGCAACATTACATAAATATATTGGAGATGAAACGGTTATATTCAACTCACTAGCTTCGTCATTCCATATACCGTCACTGTTACAAGCTTTAATCAATAGTTTGTAATTGCCAGGAGGAAGGGTGGTGAAAGCTACTTTGTTCTCGTTTGTATAGTACCATTGGGTATTTAATCCTTCCAGTTTATAGGCATATCTTATTTTATCAGCATTCAGCAAATCGCCTGCGGCAAATTCGATGGAGATTAAATAATCGTCATATCTGACAGACAATGATGGGGTTCTGCCAAGTACAGTTGTTAATAGTTTACGCCCTTCATATATTGAGTCTACTTCTATATGTTGATTGCCAATGGTCAGATTTGTAAAATACACCTTTGCCAGCGGTCGGCTCTTTTCGGTCAGCTTGTTCGGATTTATAGATGTATAGCCACTGGTGCCTCCCAGCAGTAAATCTCCGCTGGACAATTTACAAGCGGAATGGGAGTTGAAATGATTTTCTGGCAATCCGTCTCTGGTAGAAAGATTCTTGAAAGAAAAGTCTACTCCTTCCTGGGTGTCTGGGGTTACTTCCAATATAGACAATCCGTTACTTGTTGCAAGCCACATGTTACCATGATTGTCTTGGGTTATACTGTTAATGAGATTGTCACACAATCCGTTGTTTACGTCGAACCAGTGTAGTGAATCATTTTTTAAGTCCCAGGCAGTCAATCCTTGTTTATGGGCTAACCACAATATATCTCTGTCGTCCTTGAATACAGTGGAAATGAAGAGCTGCTTGAATGGCTGTGTCTCTTTTCGATTGGCATAAATCATTTCGGGTTTTCTCGTCACGATGTCCATTACACAGAGTCCGTATGTAGTCCCGATATACATTTTGTCTCCATAGTCATAACAGATATTGAGTACATTGATATTATTCCCATCAGGTAGTAGATAACTTGTCGCAGTATTTGTGTCCGGATTAAAACAAACCAAAGTTTCCAGTACATAACCTATCCATAAGTTTCCATATCGGTCTTCCTTCATACTCCATACGCCACTGTATGGCAGTTGGCTGTTCTCTGGAGTAAAATGGCGAATACTGTTGTTCTCATAGCAGAACAATCCGTCTTGATAACTTCCTGCCCAAATCCGTCCTTTATGGTCTTCGAGAAGACTGATGATGGCTATGTCGGGGATGGATAGTTTGCGAATGGCAAATCCTTTTTGCTTTTCTTTTACATAAAGTCCGTTCCCATCTGTTCCCAGCCAAATGTTTCCGGCCTTATCCTCTAAAATGGAGGCTATATCACCGCATTCTTTATGCTGGGTATCAATAAATTCATGGAAGCTTTCGTGATAATAAGAAACTCCTTTTTTGAAATTTCCTAACCAAATGACGCCTGAATCATCACGGTAGATTGTATTTATTCTGTTGGAAGCAAGGGATGTGGAAGACATAGGGGTATTCAGGAGGTTGACAAGGTTATCATTTACGTAGTCATAAATGAATACTCCTTTATGGTCCGTTCCTATCCAGACATGTCCGTTCGAGTCATCCAGTATGCTCCTTACCGCATTACTTTTTGTCTCTATTTTGGAATGGAGATTGATTTGGTTCCATTCCGATTTTATGTTTTTCTTATAGAATATTTGTTCATCGGTATATGAATATAGCCAGATGCCTCCATGATAATCAATGTATATGTGCTTTTCGATAATAGAGTTGGAGGGTAAGCTGATGTTATCTACCCGTTTACATTTCTTTGCGTTGTTCTCTAGTTTCAATAAGGTCGAATTCCAAAGAAGATATAGGTTTTCACCATCATCGCTGATACTCAGTTCCGGAGTTTCTTCTGGAAAGTTTTCTATTTTGAATATTTTAAGGGTTTTATGAGAAAAATTGAAGTAAAAAGCATTTTGGCCTTGCAGTACCCATAAATTGTGTCTTTTGTCAACATGTACTTTGTAGGTACCATTTATCTGGATGCCTATTTTAAGGAGGTATGAGGGAATATCGGTAATGAAGTTGTCTTTGTCTCGGTCGTATATACAATATCTTGCCTCGCTTCCAATCCACAAATTGCCCAAACCGTCTTCCTGTAAGTTCCAGATGTCGTTAGACAATAAAGAATGGATGTCTTTTTCTTTGGGTTGATACACTTTAAAGTTATATCCGTCGTATCGGTTCAATCCATTGGCGGTCCCTATCCATAAAAAGCCTTCACAGTCTTTCAATATGGTTTTTACGTTATTGTTTGAAAGCCCGTTTTCTACTTTCAGATGGCGAAATACATACGGAGTTTGTCCTGCTAACGGCAGATAAGCCAGTAACAGAATAATGAGGGGGAACACTAATTTGTGTAAATAGTTTGTAAAAGACATACTATATAATCTGAAATTGAATTCTCAAAGATAGCAATATCTTATTTAAATAAACGTAAATATGTTGCATTAATAGGTCTGTAATGTTGCATCGCGGTCGTATAAGTCTTAAACATGTCATCCGTTTGTTGTCTTGCGTGTCTTGAAGTGTTTTTCTCATTTATTATTCAACATTTATTTCATACCTTTGCAGGGAAGGACTGGTTCCTGCCAATATGATTAACCTTCTAATACTTTATCGAAAATGAACAGATTCATCATTTTATTTTTATTCTCTTTGGGAATATTGTCAACATGTGTATTTGCCGTAGAGGTGATTCCACTGAATGAAGGATGGAATTTCCACCGGGGTTTTCAGGCACCTGCTTCGGAAATAGTGAAGGTTACTTTGCCTCACACTTGGAATGCGGGCGATGGCATGTTTGGCAATGCCGATTATTATAGGGGATTATGCAATTACAGTCGTAAGTTGTCTGTTCCTGCCCATTATCGGGGCAAACGTTTTTTCTTGAAAGTGATGGCTGCACAGACGGTTGCCGACATTTTTATCGACCATTATTTTGTGATGCAACATAAAGGTGGTTATACGGCATTTGTAGCAGAACTGACTGATTTCTTGGTTCCGGGAAAAGAAAGTGTATTGGAAATTCGTGTCAGCAATGCTCAGACTATGGATATCGCTCCCATTTGCGGTGACTTCAATATGTTTGGCGGGTTGTATCGGGGAGTGGAGCTGCTGGTAACGGAGGATGTCTGCATAGAACCTGCTTATTATGCCTCTTCAGGTGTATTCTTCACTCAGTCCGATGTATCGGAGAAAAAGGCCCATTTGAAAATTGAAGCACTGCTTTCGGCAAGGGAAACTACTGTGACCGGTTGCGAGGTGGAGTTTCGACTATATGACAAGGAAAAGTTGCTTTGCCGTGTTGCCAGTGCAGAGGTGGGTGAGGATAAAAAGGTGATGATGGACATAGTGCTTGAAAGGCCTCATTTGTGGGATGGAGTGAAGAATCCCTATTTATATAAAGGAGTGGTGATATTGCGTAAGGATGGAAAAGAGATAGACCGCCGCGAAGAAGAGATAGGTTTCCGCTACTTTCATGCCGATGCGGAGAAAGGTTTCTTCCTGAATGGAAAGCCTTATCGCTTGAATGGCGTGAACCGGCATCAGGATAGGGCAGAACGCGCTTCGGCATTTTATCCGCAAGACCATGATGAAGATTTGGACTTGATGCAGGAAATGGGATGCAATGCCGTGCGTCTTTGTCACTATCCGCAAGCCAAATACATGCATCAACAGATGGACAAGCGGGGACTGGTGGCATGGGTTGAGATTCCTTTTGTCAATGTTTATGTGAATAATCCTGCTTATGATGAAAACTTGCGCCTGCAATTGAAGGAACTGATTTTACAGAACTACAATCACCCCTGCATTTTGTTCTGGGGGCTGTTCAATGAGATAAATTCCGGTTGGCTGGACCGTCCTTCGCGTATGGCGGCAGAGCTTCATGCTTTGGCCCGTCAGTTGGACTCGAGCCGTCCCACTATGGGAGCCAGTAATCAGGATGACGACTTCAACGGATTCACCGACCTGATTGCTTTCAACAAGTATTTCGGCTGGTATGGCGACAACATGGATGACATGGGGCGCTGGATAGACCGCGAGCATGCAGCACATCCGGAGCGGAAGATGGGCATCAGCGAGTATGGTGCCGGGGCATGCGTATTCCAGCAGGCAGACTCGCTGAGGCATCCGGAACCGTGGGGGCAATGGCATCCCGAAAACTGGCAGACTTATTATCATGTGGAGAATTGGAAACAGCTTCAGGAACGTGAATTCTTGTGGTGCAACTTCATCTGGTGCATGTTCGACTTTTCGGCGGCAGGCCGTAGGGAGGGATCCATTATGGGACGCAACGATAAGGGGCTGGTGACTTACGACCGGAAAATAAAGAAAGATGCCTTTTACTTTTATAAGGCAAACTGGAATCAAGAAGATAAGTTTGTATATATCGCAGGAAAACGATTGGTAAACAGAACCCGCAAAACCGTTGATGTGCAAGTATTCAGCAATAGCGGAGCTGCCAAATTGTATATCAATGGCAAAGCATATGGGACTGCAAAACCTGATTCCGTAAATGTACTGGAATGGAAAGGCATTGTATTGGATACCGGTGAAAATAGAATTGAAGTCAGGAACAAATATGGAGCGGATTGTTGTGTATGGATATGTCCTTTTTAATTTTCATCAGGCGCGGAATGTATAGGAGAGCCACGGGGAATAATGAACCGTGAAATGCTGTACAGTCTGCGCCTGATAGCTTTAATATGTGATTTTCTGTAAATCCGTATTCGGTCCGTGGACTACCAGTTTCCCGTCTGGTTGGATGTCTATGAGGTCGATGAATACCATTCGTTCGTCACCGGTGGTTTCGGTGCGTCCATGGTAGACACAGTAGAGCCGATTGTGAATGTCGATGAGCATACAATGCCCGGTTCCGGTCACGATGCCGCCTTGCTCTGTGTTCTTTTGCAGCACCGGATTGTTGGCAGCCTTTGTGAATGGGCCTAAAGGACTTTGGGAGGTTGCATAGCCCACCGCATAATTCTTTCCTCCGAAGAAGTTTGCAGAGTAAAGCATGTAATAGAGATTCCCGTGTTTCACCATATACGAACCTTCTGTCCAGCGTCTGTTGACCTCATGTGTAGTCACCGAACGGTTCTCCCATTTCGCTTGAGGGTCGTCCATCGTTTTGGGCGGGCAAAGCAATGCTACCGGCTCTCCGATGACACCGGAGAAATCCGGTTTCAGCTCCACGCCGTAAATCCAGCTCTCCTCAATCTCGTCAAACCAGCCCTTTGTTTTGGCCCATGCTGAGACTTCGCTCTCGACGGCATGTTTGTAGCAGCAGCGGGAGTAGTAGAGGTAGGTCTTTCCGGATGCATCGTCAAAGAGTATGTTTGCGTCGATGATAGGATAGCCGGGGTCGAATACCGGTTGGTTGAACAGCTCTTTGAAAGGGCCGGTAGGCTTATCGGCTACGGCTACACCGATACGGAAGTTCTCTTGCTCCTTAGTGGGATTTTCCTTCCAGTTGGCGCTGAACCATAGGTAGTATTTGCCGTCCCGTTCATACACTTCGGGTGCCCAGAAACAGTCGGTGGCCCATGAGTCGGAGGTGCCGCCTTGATAGATGGGACCCTCGTCTGTCCATGTCACCAGGTCATCGGAGGAGTATACTTTAAAACCGTTCGATACTCCGCCCGTTCCGTACATATAGTATTTGCCGTCGGAAGCTTTCAGTAGGAACGGGTCTCCGAAGGCCATGGGCAGGGGATTCTGATATGCTACTTTCTTGTTTCCGCATGATGTTGACAGTAAGGCCAGTAAAAACAGTGTCAATGTGAAAAAAGTGTGTTTCATCTTGTTATAATTTTAATGGTGAAGTAATGAAAAGTGTTTGTATCCGCAAAGTAAACATAATATAGGGAAAGCAGCAAGGAAATTAGATAGAATGCAATCTTTTCATTATTTTTGTGCATCATTCCAAATAATTCTTTGATGGAACAGTCATTTTCGGATATATCGCTATACCACGAGTACCGGTCGGCGAGGGAGACAGAACATTTGGTGTCGCAGAAAACCTGGGATGACCTCAATCTGGATGATTTTTTCGAATGGGCTGACCGTACCTCTTCTTGTGTGGGCCGACAGTACCTCTACGACGTGTTGCATTACAACCGTCTTTCGGAGATTTCGGAACAAGAGGAAGTGATTCGTAAGCTTTCTGCTGACAAGGAGTTGCGTGCAGAAATCCGGTCGGAGTTGCGGAAACTGGATACGCCGGATGCTTATACCATTGCATCGCTATTCTCCATTTCCCATCCCGTGTATTCCCGCCGCTTTTACCGTTTGCTGACTATCTTGCAATTCGCGCCTTTTGTTTTGTTGGGAATAGTTTACATTACGTCTTCGCTTTATGTTTTGGGGATTTTGTGCACATCGGTATTGGTGAACATGGTACTGCACTATCGCAGCAAGGCGCGGATTCAGGGCTATTTCTTTTCCATTCCTCAGTTATGGCAGTTGCTCAGGCAAGCGGAGAAGTTGGCACAGATTCCGTTGTGTGCATCCGTGCATCGGGATATCCAAAAGACTTTGCAGGCATTGCATCCGTTGCGAAAGAAACTTTCCACTTTCCGTTTCAGTATCAGACTGGAGAGCGACATCGCCATTTTCGCTTATTTCTTCACCGAGATAGTGAATGTGTTTTTTCTGCGGGAAGTTATTCCGGTTTCCAAGGCTTTCTTTCTATTGCAGGGTAGACAGGAACAGATTGAAGAGGTTTTCCGCTATTTCGGATTGGTGGATGTGCTTTGCTCTGTTTCCGAACTCCGGAATGGGCTGCCTTATTATGTTTTACCGGAAGCTTGCAGCGAGGGTGAAACGTTTCATGCAGAAGGGCTTTATCATCCGCTTATAGAACGTTGTATCCCTAATGACATTACACTCTGTGGCAAATCTGTCCTTGTTACCGGCTCCAATATGTCCGGTAAGACAACTTTTATCCGTGCCATCGGACTTAACCTGCTTTCCGCACAAGTGCTCCATACTTGTTTTGCTCGCAGTTTCCGTTTTCCTATGGATACTGCGTTATATTCTGCTATCCATCTGGAGGATAGTCTGATGGAGGGAAAAAGTTTCTTTCTGCAGGAGGTGCAAATTGTTCGAGAGATGCTGGAAGCCGGAAAGGAGTGTTGGCGGTTTTTCCTGCTGGACGAGTTGTTCAAGGGGACGAATACGGTGGAACGGATAGCTATAGCCAAAGCTGTGCTGTCTGCTTTGGCGCACAAGAACAGTATTGTGTTTGCTTCCACTCACGATGTCGAACTGGCTTCCTTACTTGAGGACGAATATGAATTGTTTCATTTTTGTGAGTGTGTTGCCGACAATACATTGTCTTTTGATTATAAGTTGAAGCCGGGACCGGTGACGGAACGTAATGCCATCCGGATTATCGAGATGTGCGGCTATCCGCAGGAAGTGGTCAGGGAAGCATATCGGCTTTCAGAGGAGGATGTCCTATAATTTTATTGCTTGTTTTTACGGGGTGGGTGGTTTGCTATACCTCCTTCCTGATACCTTCTGAGAGGGGGTGCAATGACTCAAGGACTGAATGGCATTCAGTCCCTGAGTGAAAGGCTTTCAGTCCCTGACTGAATCCGGTTCGTTCAGTGAGTGAGATGAAAAGGCATGGGAATGCAGGCAGATTGTACTTATATTTGTAATATAATATAAATGGGTACGAGGGCCGGGTCTCTTTTTTCCTTTCAATTATCCAATCAGGAGATTTATGTTTTTCCCCTTCATTTTCTCAATATTCTCTTTCGAGATATGATTGTCTGTGATGAAGGAGTTCACCATAGTTATCGACCCTAAACTTGCGAATGCGCTTATCCCGATTTTGGAAGAATCGGCTACCAGGATGACTTCTTCGGCAGCCTTTATCATGGCCGATTTTACCATCAGGTCGCTGAGGCTTGGATAAGTCAGGCTCATGTCCGGAGATATTCCTGCTGTGGCGAGGAATAATTTGTTGGCATGGAAACCTTTGAGTGAGTCGGCTGCCATCTTTCCGGTCAGTGAAAGGGTAGGCGCTTTGAACTCTCCTCCCGTCACGATGAGGGTGATACCGGGATTTTCGCCCAATATCAACGCTATGTTCAGTGCATTGGTGATGACAGTGAGCTCTTTGTATTGCGTAAGTAGTTTGGCTATTTCTGTAGTGGTGGAACCTGAATCGAGAATGATGCATTCGCCTTCGCGGATAAACGATACCGCTTTTCGGGCTATTTCTCTTTTTTCTTCAATATGGTTTTGGTTGAAGACCTTTCCGGTTTTTGCAAATGAGCCTACGTCTTTTAGGAAAGCTCCACCATGTTCTCTTTGGATATACCCTAATTTTTCAAGGGCTTCCAAGTCTTGTCTGATTGTAACATCCGTAACATTGAAAATCCTGCTTAATTCTTGAACTTTTGCATGTCCGTCTTCGCGGATTAGGTCCAAAATCTTGACTCTTCTTTGGTTTAGTGCCATATCTACTTTATATATTGTTATATCTTGTTGTTCCTGCGATACTCTTGGATATCTTTGATAGCTATAATTTTCAGCTGGAACTTTTCTGCTATTTCAAGTAATTGAGGCAAACGAGCCATTGTTCCATCCTGGTTCAGTATCTCAATGAGGGCGCCACCGGGTGTCAATCCTGCCATTCTTGTCAGGTCTAGCAAGGCTTCTGTATGTCCGTCGCGTCCTAATACTCCATTCTCATGTCCGTAGAGAGGAAAAATATGTCCGGGACGTGCCAATTCCGATGGTTTTATATTGCCAGTAACCAAAGCGCGTATGGTAGCAGAACGGTCATAGGCAGAAACCCCCGTTGTACAGCCGTAGCCCTTCAGGTCGACAGACATGGTGAACGGAGTGCCCAAAAGAGAAGTGTTGTCTTCCGACATCGGGTATAGTTGAAGCTCTTCACAACGGGAACGAGGTAATGGTACACAAAGAAGCCCTCTTCCATGTGTAATCATGAAATTGACAATATCAGGGGTGATTTTTTCGCCGGATACGATAAAATCCCCTTCATTTTCTCTATTTTCATCGTCGACAACTATCACTATTTTTCCTTGCCGAACCGCTTTGATTCCTTCGTCTATAGTATTGAGCATTGTGCAATCATTTAATTTTTTCGCAAAGGTAGTCAAAAAAAGTCAAATGAAAGTTCGTTTTTACTGTTTTTCTTCTTTTTTATTCTAATAATTATCTTTTATTTTATCGATTGCTTTTGTTTTATATTTTATTTATTTGCTTTTCCCTTCTTGTTAATCGTAAAATATGTTAATATAAGGTGAAAATCTTTCGTTTTCTTTCGATTTATACTTTTCTTTTGTTTTATTTGCAAAGGAAACGAAAGTGTATAAGCTATGAAAACAAAAGAATTAATTCTTCAATCAGAAAGAAATCGAAAAAGATTAATTGAAATTATCTATAAAGCAAAAGCCGGACATATCGGTGGAGACTTGTCTTGCCTCAATGTTCTTACTGCTCTTTACTTTGATGTGATGAATGTAGATGCAGGTAACCCTAAGGATAATTTGCGGGATCGTTTCATTTTGAGTAAGGGACATTGTGTGGAGGCTTTGTATGTGACGCTGGAATCCAGAGGGTTCATGGCTAAAGGCATTTTGGACACATTGGGGCAATATGGTTCCATTCTTTCGGGGCACCCCACTATCGGAGTTCCGGGTATTGAAGTGAATACTGGAGCCTTGGGGCATGGCTTGTCTGTCGGGGTGGGTATAGCCATGGCTGCTAAAATGGATAAGAGGAATTATAAAACCTATGTGCTGATGGGAGACGGTGAGCAGGGTGAAGGTTCCATATACGAGGCTGCAATGGCTGCCCGGCAGTACAAGCTGGATAATCTGGTAGCTGTAATAGATCGTAATCATTTGCAGATTAGTGGAGATACGGAAGATGTGATGGGGATTGATGACATCCGTGACCGTTGGACGGCATTTGGTTGGGAGGTAAAGGATATGAATGGTGACGATATGGAAGACATTATCCGGACTTTCCGTTCCATTGATTATGCAAATCACCATCCTCATTTGCTGGTGGCTCATACAACAAAAGGCAAGGGAGTGTCTTTTATGGAGGGAGTGGCCAAATGGCATCATGGGGTTCCGAACAACGAGCAGTATGAACTGGCTATTCGGGAAATTTCAGAAAGGATAAAAAATTTAGAATATAATTGATATGATAGCTTGCAGAAAAAGTTTCACCGACACTTTGTTGTCATTGGCCCGGATGGACAAAGATATCATTGCTGTGACAACGGATGCACGTGGTTCGGTGACGTTAAATGATTTTGCCAAAGAATTGCCACAGCAATTCGTGGAGTGTGGTATTGCGGAGCAGGATGCTGTGGGTATTTCAGCCGGGTTGGCTCATAGCGGAAAGAAAGTGTTTGTGTGTGGCCCGGCATGTTTTTATGTGGCTCGCAGTCTGGAACAGGTAAAGGTTGACTTGGCTTATAGTCAGAACAACGTAAAGATATTGGGAGTAAGTGGAGGAGTAGCTTACGGAGCTTTGGGGGCTACCCATCATAGCTTGCATGATATTGCCGTGTTACGTACTTTCCCCGGTATGAATATTGTGTTGCCTTGTGATGCCCGACAGACAAAAAAACTGGTTGAGTTTTTGATTGACTATCCTGAACCGGTTTATGTTCGTGTAGGACGTGCAGCAGTTCCTGATGTCTATGAGAACGATGATTTTGATTTTGCCATAGGTAAGGCAAATAGGTTATTGGACGGGACCGACTTGACAATCATTGGAACCGGTGAAACCGTATACCATGCACATCAAGCGGCTTTGGAGTTGCGTAAATATGGTATTTCAGTCCGGGTACTGGATATGTCCTTTATTAAACCTTGTGATGAGGAGGCTGTTTTGAAAGCTGCTTCTGAAACCGGTCGTATTATCACGGTTGAGGAGCATAGTCAGTATGGAGGCCTCGGAGCAATGGTGACTGAAATCATTTCCGAAAATCCCGTACCCGTGAAAATTTTGGGGATTCCTGACGAGAATGTGGTGCATGGGAGTTCTTCCGAAATTTTTGCCCATTATGGGTTGGATGCACCTGGTATCGTGAAAACTGCCCTTGACTTCCTTAAGTAAGAAATAATCAGCCTTTAATAATACCTAAAATGAAAAACTTGATAATTGCAATAGACCAAAGCACCTCGGCCACCAAGGCTATGCTGTTCAATGAGAGGTGTGAAATGCTGAAGCGTGTCAATGTCACTCACGAACAATATTATCCCCGAACTGGATGGGTGGAACATGATGTTGAAGAAATTTATCGGAATGTGCTGAAAAGCATTGCTGAGTTGATTGAAGAGGAAACGGCAGACAATATGTATTCGTTGGCTATCACTAATCAACGCGAGACAGTGGTTGTATGGAATAAACATACGGGTAAACCGCTATACAATGCTGTGGTATGGCAATGTATGCGTGGTGCTGATATCTGTAATGACTTGAAAAATAGAGGATACAGTGAGTTTGTACAAGCAAGAAGTGGCTTGTTGTTAGACCCCTATTTCTCGGCTAGTGGTGTGAAGTGGATACTTGACAATGTGGAGGGAGCCCGTCAGGCTGCTGATAATGGAGACTTATTGATGGGAACCATTGACACGTGGCTGATTTGGAAGTTAACCGATGGTAAACGCCATGTGACAGATTATACGAATGCTTCCAGGACCCTTTTATTGAATATTCATACAATGCAATGGGATAATGACTTGTTGGAATTGTTCACTATACCCAAAATCATGATGCCGGAATTGTTGCCTTGTGATGCTGTTTTTGGAAAAACTACGGTAGGTGGGCTGTTCAAGAGCCCTATTGCCATTGCCGGTGTATTGGGCGATTCGCATGGGGCACTGACTGGGCAGATGTGTTTTGAAGAGGGATTAGGTAAGGTCACTTATGGTACCGGTTCATCAGTAATGGTGAATATTGGCGAAAAGGTTGCTACAGCTCCTCGGGGATTGGTCACTTCCATAGGTTTTGCCGCACTTGGAAAAGTGTTCTATGCTTTTGAGGGGAATATTCATTGTACTGGCGGTACTATCAAGTGGTTGGAACAGAGATTGCAGATGATCGGTTCGCCCGATGAAGCAGAAGAACTGGCTGTTACTGTGGAAGACAATGGAGGGGTGTATGTTGTACCGGCTTTTGCCGGACTGGGTGCTCCTTGGTGGCAAGGGGATATAAAGGCGGCCATTTTAGGGATGACTTTAGGTACCGGGAAGCCACATGTTCTTAGGGCGGCGCTTGAATCCATAGCTTATCAAGTTAATGATTTAGTCAAAGCGATGACCACTCAGGCAGGTATAAAACTGAAAGAAATCAGGGTTGACGGAGGACCTACAAAAAATAAATTTTTAATGCAGTTCCAGGCTGACTGTTTACGTGTACCGATCAATTGTTCGGATGTTGAGGAGGCCTCGGCTTTGGGAGCTGTTGTGATGAATGGAATGGCCCGCAAGATATGGACGAGCTTTGAACAAGTGGCCGTATTACGCCGGAGCCGCTACCGAATAGAACCGCAGGGCAACTTACCACTGATGGAGAAATGGTGTGAAGGCTGGCTGAAAGCAGTAAATCAATTAATCGGATAAATATTTTCTAAGTATAATTTTAACACCAACTATTTACGATGAAAAACAAGGAAAGAATGTGCTTCGGTATAATTATCGGCACTCGTGCTTATTTTAATTCTGAATTGGCCAAAGATGTTCGCAAACAGCTGTTGAGAACACTTGCAGACGAAGGCTATGACTATGTAATTTTACCTGAAGATGCTACTCCTACTGGCAGTAGCAGTATTGAAACCCGTGAAGACGGATTGAAATGTGCCGAACTGTTCCGTCAAAATCGTGACCGTATTGACGGCATTATAGTATCTCTACCCAACTTTGGCTTTGAGATTGGAATAATCAATGCTATCAGTGTGGCTGATTTGAATGTTCCCATTTTGGTACAAGCCTGTGACGACGAGAATGACAAGGTGGACTTGGACAGCCGCCGTGATGCTTTCTGTGGTAAAATTTCTGTTTGCAATAATTTGTATCAATATGGTATTCCTTTTACAGATACCACGCTGCATACCTATTCTATATACTCTGAACTATTGGCTAAGGATATTAATAAGTTCGCCGGTATCTGTCGTGTGGTCAATGGTTTGCGCCATGCACGTGTCGGTGCTATCGGTGCCCGTCCAGCCGGTTTTCAGACGGTACGTGCCAGTGAAAAACTGTTGCAGAAGAGTGGTATTACAGTCGTTCCTGTCGATCTTTCTGAAATACTCGGTGCTGCCCGTAAGATTGAGGATACAGATGTGGAACTGCTGAAGAAACTTGAAGAGATTAAGTGTTATGCAGTAGTTCCTAAAGAATACAGTGACAAGCTGGTGCTTCAGGCAAAGTTTGGCGTGGCTGTGGAACGGTGGATTGAAGCCAATCAGATTGATGCTGTGGCTGTTCAGTGTTGGGACTCTTTGGAACAGAACTATGGTTGTGCAGCTTGTGTGACAATGAGTATGCTGGGTGAAAAACTACTACCTGCCGCTTGTGAGGTTGATATTGCCGGTGCTGTATCCATGTATGCTTTGACATTGGCAGCGCAAGGTCAATCGGCATTACTTGACTGGAACAATAATTTTGCGGAAGACCGGAATAAATGTGTGTGTACTCATTGCGGTAATTTCCCGAAATCGTTTGTCAGAAATGACTTAAAGCTTGGTACACTTGGCGTTCTGGGACGTACGCTAGGTAAGGTCAATACATTCGGTGCTGTATATGGCAAAGTGACTAAAGGTGATTTCACATTCTTCCGTATTTCCACTGATGATACTAAAGGCGTTATCAAGGCTTATTTGGGTACTGGTGAAATCACGGATGATCCGTATGGAATGGATGGATGTATAGCTGTTACCAAAGTGGATAACTTACAGATTTTGATGAAACATATTTGCAAGAATGGTTTTGAACATCATGTGGCTATGGTTCGTAATGATGTAAAGGATATTCTGAATGAGGCCATCGAGGGTTATTTGGGGTGGAATCTGTATGTGCATGAATAAATAGGTAAACACACGGTAAACAACAGAAAATAAATTATGATACTTGTTGACAACTATATTGGGGCCATTCTGTGTTGTGTCTATTGTTGCCTCTGTTGGGGCTCTTGGGCGAATACGCAGAAGATGGTGACATCGAAAAGCTGGAGTTTTGAGCTTTTCTACTGGGATTTGACTTTCGGTTTATTTTTCACAGCTCTGTTAGGTGCCCTGACATTGGGTAGCTTGGGAAGTGAAGGTCGTACTTTCTTTGAGGATTTGGCAGTAATGGACTGGAATAGTATGAAGTATGCGCTCCTGGGCGGTATTGTATGGAATTTCGGTAATATCTTTCTGACAGCAGCCATTGCTGTAGCTGGGATGTCGGTAGGTTTTCCCATTGGTGGGGGCTTAGCTTGGATAGGCGGTATAATTTTTAATTATCTACTGATATCTTTAGCTGGCGAAGTATACCCTGGAAACCAGACATTGCTTTGGATAGGAGTAGCTGTTATTGTGATAGCCATCTGCATTTGTGGCAAGGCTTATGGAAAGATGTCGGCAAGTCAGGCGTCTACTCCTAAAAAAGGTATCTTATTGGCTATTGTAGCGGGGTTGGCCATTATGTTCTTCTATGGCTTGGTTGTAAAATCACTAAATCCTCAGTATGTAACGGGTGGTACGGGAACACTGACTCCCTATACCGGTGTATTTTGTTTTGCTGCCGGTGTCCTTATCACGACTCCTGTCTTTAATACGTTTGCTATGAGTCATCCGGCTCAGGGAAACAAGGTGACAATGAAGGATTATCTGAAAGGTGACACCCGTACACATCTGATTGGTATGTTGGGAGGTTTTATTTGGATGAGTGGTATGGTAGTCAGCTTTATGGGAGCTGGTTCTGCCAATCCGGCTATAGCCTATGCATTGAGCAATGCCGCACCGGTGGTAGCCATGATTTGGGGATTCTTTGTATGGAAGGAGTTCAAAGGCGCTCCAAAGGGGACTGTACCTATGATTGCAACCATGTTTGTGCTCTTTGTTGTGGGGCTGGTACTGATTACTCTTTCAAACTGATATTTTAAATTCATTGTTAACCCAAAATAATATTAAATGAAAACGATTGTAACACAAATTAGACAGAAAAGGTTAATGGCCTTAGTGCTGTTCCTTTTGGTAGGTATGACATCTGTTTTTGCACAGAAACAAGTAAATGTATCTGGCAGAATTACTGATGAGCTTAATGAACCGATGATTGGTGTAAGTGTATTGGAAAAAGGAACGACAAATGGTGTTATAACTGATTTGGATGGCAATTATACCTTATCAGCGAGCGAGGGTTCCACTATTGTCTTTTCGTATATCGGGTATGTGACCCAGGAAAAGAAAGCCGTTGCAGGTACTATGAATATTATACTGAAGGAAGATAGCAAGACTTTGGATGAAGTGGTTGTTGTAGGATATGGTGTACAGAAGAAAAGTTCCGTAACAGGGGCGATTTCTTCCGTAAAAGCAGAAGATTTTGAAAATCGTACCATAACCAATGCTGAGCAGGCCCTGCAGGGTAAAACAGCCGGTGTGCAAATTATTTCTGCATCTGCGGCTCCTGGTTCGAATCCCGCCATTCGTATCCGTGGATATAGCAGTAATGCCAGTTCAGATCCTTTGTATGTGGTCGATGGTTTGCGTACGAAAGACATCAGTAACCTCGATCCGAATGATATTGAGAGTATGGAGGTGTTGAAGGATGCTGCTTCTGCTGCTATCTATGGTGCCCAGGCCGGTAATGGTGTTGTCTTGATTACCACCCGGAAGGCAAAAAAAGGAGTTCGTCGTATTTCTTATGATTTCCAGTTGTCCTCCCAGTCTTTAGGTCGTACTCCTGATATTCTGAATGCTCAGGAATATGTCAATTATATGACTGAAGGTAATCTTATTCCCAGAGAAACAATAGATAGGTATTGGGATGGAAAGACAAATACCGATTGGATAGAAGAGACATTTGAATCATCCATGATGCAGCGTCACAATGTCAATTTCCAAGGTGCCAATGATAATGGCTCATTATTCGCCTCACTCTCTTATTTAAGTAATAATGGTCCCATTGTTGGCAATAAGGATGTTTTTGACCGCATTACCGGCACTGTCAATGCAGATTATAAAATAAAGGATTGGTTGAAGTTCACGACAAACAATTCATTTTCCCGTTATCATGTACAGTCTGTAAGCGAAGGTTCGGCAACCGGTTCTCTGATGCTGTCTGCCATTCAGCTTGACCCTCTGACGCCGGTCACCTATGCACCGGACAAACTGCCCGACACTATGATTAACTATATGAATCAGGGACATACTCTGCTTCAGAATGCCAATGGTGATTATTATTCCATTTCCCCTTATGGCGACTCCAATAATATCAATCCGTATATCATGCGTGACCGTGGCACAACGAAAAGGGATGGTTTTGTATTCAGCGGTTCCACTTATCTGGATTTTACTCCGATCAAAGAGTTGGTCATCACTTCACGTTTGGGATACCGTTATACTTACAGCAATTCCTACGGCTATGTTATGCCTAACATTACTTGCTCTGACCTTTATCAGGACTATGTATCGGTAAGTGCGACAAGCTCCAACACCACGTACTGGCAATGGGAAAACTTTGCCAACTATACCAAGACATTTGCAGATAAGCACAATGTAAACGTGATGCTTGGTATGTCCTATTCTTCCAATACTTCCTTTGGAGTGACGGGAGGAATCAATGGTAGCCGTTCCGGCGACAAGGTTGATTTGGGTATTACCAAGTTGGATCCCAATTATGCCTATTTTGCTTTTCGGACCGGTACTGCCACTCGTACGGTAAGTGGTGGAGAGAAGCGGAGGTATGCCAATCTTTCTTACTTTGGCCGGGCATCTTATGACTATGCAGGCAAGTATTTTGCCCAATTCACCCTTCGTGCGGATGCAGCCGACTTGTCTATCCTTCCTTTGCAGAAACGTTGGGGCTATTTCCCGGCTGTGTCTGTCGGCTGGGTACTTTCCAACGAGAAATTTATGGAAAACCTCAAGTCAATCTCTCATTTGAAGTTGCGTGCAAGTTGGGGACAGAATGGTAGTATCGCCGGTTTGGCAGACTATATGTATGATGCTACGATTTTGTCTGGAATCAATTATCCGATGTCAGGTGATGTGTCTTATGAAACAGGTTCGTTGCCATCTGCAACCGGTAACTATGATTTGAAGTGGGAAACTTCCGAACAGATAGACTTGGGTATCGACCTCCGGATGCTGAATGACCGTTTGAGCTTCGGATTTGACTATTATGAGAAGAAAACCAAAGACTTGATTGTAACCGGTATTACTCCTTCTTTGATTGTGGGTAACACTACTTCACCTATGAATGCGGGAAATGTCAAGAACAGCGGATTTGAGTTTGAACTCTCATGGCGTGATCATATCAAAGATTTCAGTTATAGTGTAAAAGCTAACATCGCTACTTTGAAGAATAAAGTAACTTATCTTCATGAAACATTGGAGCGTATTGCCAGTACAACAAGTGCAGGTATCGGCACTATGAATTATTTTGAAGAAGGACATCCCATTTGGTACATGCGCGGTTATGAGTGCACGGGTATTGATCCGCAAACGGGTGACCCAATGTTCAAAGACAAGAATGATGATGACATTATTGGAGATGCCGACCAGACAGAGATCGGTTCTGCCATTCCCGACTTTACTTATGGTATTACTTTGACAGCTGCCTGGAAAGGCCTTGACCTGACAATCTTTGGTTCCGGTTCTCATGGCAATGATGTGTTTGCCGGCTATAACCGTACTTCCCGTATGAAAGCGAATACCTTGAAGGAATTCTATGACGGACGGTGGATTGCTGTGGGAGACAATGCAAAATATGCCCGTTCCAATCCCAGCAATTATGATAAGTATTTAAAGAGCTCCAAATTTGTATTCGACGGCTCATATTTTAAAATCAAGCAGATACAGTTGGGCTATAACCTGCCTAAGAATTTGTTGAAGCAGGTGGGTTTGAGTAACCTTCGTTTGTATTGTTCTTTAGACGACTTCTTCACATTTACCAAATATCCCGGATTTGATCCTGAATTTACGAGTACAGGCAATGCGATGGGTTTGGATATGGGCTCTTATCCGTCCAGCAAGAAAGTCGTGCTCGGTCTTAACGTAGTATTTTAATCTTTAATTCAATACGAAATATGAAAGCAAAATATATTTTATCAAGTCTGTTACTTGCCGGCTGCACTTTCTTTTCCTCTTGTGAGGACAATCTGGATATTTCGCAGCATGGGGTAAGCACTTTCGAAAATTTCTATAAAACGGATGCCGATGCGGAAGAAGCCATTATAGCCTGCTATAGCAATTGGAAGGACACCTATGAGCCTGCGTTCTGGCTGAAGAATCTTCTTTCTGACGATTGCTATTCGGCAGGGGAAAGCTGGACGGCTGCCAGTGCGCAGTTGCTGTCGACCTATACGTTCGACTCTGATTTTTCCCATATTAAAACGTTGTATACGAATCTTTATAAAGTGATTTATGCCGCCAACATTGTTTTGCAGTATGTAGGCGATGATTCTGAGGTTAAGCTTCGTGCACGTGCAGAGGCAAAGGTTTTCCGTGCGATGTCCTACATCGAATTGATCAGTCTTTGGGGAACTCCGCCGTTGGTGGACCATCCGTTGAAAGCAAACGAATATTCCCAGGCAAATGGCAATACAGAGGCGCTGTGGGCATTGGTGAACCAAGATTTGACCGAAGCTGTCAACAGTGGCAATTTGGAGGAAAAGACAAGCTTGGACAACTTTACCTATCGTATCACCAAACAATTTGCACAAGCCTTGTTGGGCAAGGCATACGTATTCCAGAAGAATTATGGTGCTGCTGTTACGGTTTTGGATGAGGTAATCAATAGCGGGAAGTACGACCTTTACAGTGATTATGAGAATATCCAGACTACCAAAGGCGAGGCGAATTGTGAAAGTCTGTTTGAAAGTAATTATGTTTACGACGCCAACAATGTTACCGGCATTATGAGTAACATGATTTGGGTATATGTGCATTGGCGTGGAGACATGCTTGCATTCAATGAGCCTACTCAAATCTATTCTCATGGAGGCTGGGGATTTTTTAATCCGACGAAGGAAAGCTACGATGCGTTTGTCGAAATGGGAGATACTTATCGGTTGAATGCCTCTATCAAGACATACCGGCAAATGGAGGATATGGGTATCTCATTGAGCAATGCCATAGCTTATATGCCGGACAATGCCGGTTACTTCAGCTGGAAATACCGTGTTTATGAAGCAGATGTCATTAACTATTGGTGGTTGCGTTGTCCTAACAATACCCGTGCCATGCGTTATGCCGAGGTTCTGCTGCTTGCTGCTGAAGCGAGTCTTCAGTCCGGAAATGCAAGTAAGGCTGCCGGATATGTGAATAAAGTGCGTGACCGTGCCCAGTTGCCTGCATTGGGCAACGTTTCTATGGATGATATCAAGAAGGAGAAGCGTCTGGAGCTTTGGATGGAAGGCTGCCGTTACCAGGATTTGATTCGGTGGGGTGATGCTGCTACGGTACTTGCCAAGAGAGGGCAGGAAAGACCGGCTCTTTACAAAGACGGCCGTGTAAGCTGGGATGAGCAGAAAAATGCTTCTGCCGGCTTCAAGAGTGGTAAGCATGAACTGCTTCCGTTCCCTGCCACTGAAATGAATGTCAATAAGAATATGACCCAGAACCCGGGTTGGTAATTAATCAATAAAACTTAGTTTATGAATAAATTAAAATGCTTATTCCTATCAGGCCTTATGGCTGTGATGCCGGTTTGCATGAGCGGACAGCAGACGCCCGGTGAAAAATCGTCAAAACCGCGTGTCATCATTACTTGTGACCCGGAACTTGATGACCTGAACTCTTTGATACGTTTCCTGCTTTTCAGTACGGATTTCCGTGTGGAAGGCTTGATTTATGCCAGCAGCCAGTTCCATTGGAAAGGTGACGGGCACGGCACGAAGTGGTATGTGCCGGGACGTGAATATTCCCGTAATGGCATAGACTACGGACCGATGGAAAGTTGGCGTTGGGATCCGGATGAACGTTTCATTGACGATGCTGTGGAAGCTTATGAGAAAGTATATCCCAATCTGAAAGTGCACGACTCGTCTTATCCGACTCCCGAATACCTGAAGTCTAAAGTGCGTATCGGTAATATCGAGTTCGACGGTGATATTTCCAAGGACACTCCGGGGTCGGAGCTGATTAAAGCTGTATTGCTCGATGATTGTACGGATCCGGTATTCATCAATGCTTGGGGAGGTGGCAGCACCATCGCCCGTGCCTTGAAGTCCATTCAGGATATTTATGAGCATACCGATGCCTGGAAAGGCATCCGTGAGAAGATAATAGGAAAAGTGGTCCTTTCCCTTTCGGGTGATCAGGATGATACGTATGCACGGTATATCCGACCTTTCTGGCCGGAACTCAGACAAATGGAGATGGGGGGCATGACAGTCGGCCTGGCTTATAATGCACAGTTAAGAGCCTCCAAGGAAAATCAGATTTTCTACTCTCCGGAATGGATGCAGGAGAACATCCGCAGTAAAGGTCCTTTCGGCGAGATGTATCGGGTCTGGGGAGACGGTAAGCAGATGGTGAAAGGTGATAAGTTCGATTTCTTCGGTTTGTCGGGTTATACGATTGATGAATTGAAAAAGCAAGGCTATGTGGTTTGGACCGGAATCCAGCCGAAAGGGTCCTATCTGGCTGAAGGCGACACTTACTGTTTCCTGAATTTGATAGGTAACGGCCTGCGTGGTCACGAAGACCCCACTTATGGGGGATGGTGCGGTGGAAGAACCGTCCTTCCCGATTCGGTGAAGAATCTTCCGCGCATGGAACAGATAAAGTATAGAGCCGAGCACTATCCTTTGCCCGACTTCACTGCTCCGGTAATGAATGGATTGGCTGCCCGTTTTAAATGGTCGGTCACTCCAAACTATGCCGACGCAAATCATGAACCGGTGATAAAAGGGGCGCTTGCCATGAGTGCCAAGCCGGGTGAGAAGCTGAAACTTAAATACACTGTAACCGATCCGGATAAGGATGCCCTTACCATTAAATGGTGGCAATATGTGTCAGCCGGTACATATCGGGGCAAAGTAGCGGTAGATGACCCTGCTTCTGCAAATACAACTTTTACTGTTCCGGCTGATGCCAACCCCGGTGATACCATCCACTTGATTTTGGAAGCTACGGATAACGGTACGCCACAGATGAACCGCTATCATCGTCTGATTATTACAGTGGCAGAATGAACTTGAATCAATGAACTTTAATTTGAAGAACTGAAATGAAAAAGATTATATTGGCCGCATTTATGGCAGCCTGTGGACTGCAAATGTCTGCCCAGCAGAATTTGTTTGTAGCGCAAGACCTCGAGTCTGCAATTGTGAACAAAGATAACACAGTGACTTTTAACTTTAAGGCTCCTGATGCCCAAAAGGTGCAGATTGCCGGTGACTTTGCCGAAAAGGCGGAGGGACAACACATTGGAGGTATGGTGGGAGCAGGTTTGATAGACATGACAAAGAATTCAGAAGGAATTTGGACCTATACTACCAAGCCGTTGGATTCAGAACTTTATAGCTATGAATTCATGGTAGATGGTGTGCCGACTATAGACCCTAACAATGTTTATGTCTATCGTGACTTTGCTACCACAAGCAATGTGTTTATTGTAGGGAATGGTAAGGCAGATTTATATAAGGTAAATAAAGTTCCTCATGGAACATTGGCCCATCGTTGGTATCACTCTGATGGTATGAAAATGGATCGCCGTATCAATATCTACACGCCGGCAGGTTATGAACAATCCGGTGATAGGAAGTATCCGGTACTCTATTTATTGCATGGTATGGGAGGGGATGAAGATGAGTGGACAACTTTTGGACGTGCTGCACAGATTCTCGATAATTTGATTGCACAAGGCAAGGCTGAACCGATGATTGTCGTGATGCCCAATGGGCATGCTGCCATGGAGGCTGCACCTGGTGAGAGTAGTCTGGGATACTATAAACCTTACCATATGAAGAATGGAACCATGGACGGTGCTTTTGAAGCCTATTTCCCTGAGATTATCACGTTTGTAGAAAGTAATTATCGTGTACAAGCGGACAAAGCTCATCGTGCTATTGCGGGGCTTTCAATGGGTGGTTTTCATTCTGCCAATATTTCTTTGAACTATCCTGATATGTTCGACTATGTAGGTTTATTCTCTGCGGCCCTTAATGTCCAGAGTGCAGGTCAGAAAAATAGTCCGGTTTATCAGGATATGGATAAAAAGTTAGCTGTTCAGTTTGATAAGGCTCCCAAACTTTACTGGTTGGGTATCGGTAAAGACGATTTTCTTTATAGAAACAATGCAGCTTATCGCGCTGATTTGGATAAAAAAGGATATAAATATGAGTTTATGGAAACTCCTGGTGGACATGTATGGACCTGCTGGCGTATTTATCTCTCTGTATTTGCTCCCAAGTTGTTTAAATAAATCTGACTAGGCTATGAAAAAACAACTGTTTTATTTGCTGTTGGCTGCAGGCGTGTTGAGCGCTTGTGGCCCTGCGGCTCCTCAATTGGGTAAAGATTCTGTTGAGGATGTTATTGGTGCCATGACTTTGGAAGAAAAGGCACATTTGGTTATCGGTACCGGAATGGTGGGTACTTCGGGTGACAGTACGGTGATTGGCACTACAAAGAAGTTGGTTCCCGGTGCAGCAGGTACTACTTATCCGATACCCCGTTTGGGAATTCCTGCCATTGTGTTGGCTGATGGACCTGCAGGTTTACGTATAGATCCTATCCGCGAAGGGGATTCTGCTACTTATTATTGTACACATTTTCCTATCGGTACGTTACTTGCTTCTACTTGGAATCAGGATTTGGTAGAGGAAGTTGGAAAATCAATTGGTAATGAAGTGTTGGAATATGGTGCGGATGTTTTACTGGCTCCTGCTTTGAATATCCATCGGAATCCTTTGTGCGGGCGTAATTTTGAATATTATTCCGAAGACCCGTTGGTGTCTGGCAAGATAGCTGCTGCATATGTTAGAGGGATACAGAGCAACGGAGTGGGAACTTCCATCAAACATTTTGCTGTTAACAACCAGGAAACCAATCGGAATGCTAATGATGCTCGTATCACTCCTCGTGCCTTACGGGAAATCTATTTGAAGGGGTTCGAAATTGCAGTGAAGGAATCGGCACCATGGACAGTAATGTCCTCTTACAATCATATTAATGGCACCTATGCTTCTGAGAATACAGACTTGCTGTCCACTTTATTGCGTGATGAGTGGAATTTCGAGGGTATGGTGGTAACTGACTGGTTTGGAGGGAAGGATGCCGTGGCTCAGATGATAGCAGGTAATGATATGCTCCAACCGGGAAGGGCTAACCAGTATGATATGATTATCGAAGGGGTGAAATCCGGAAAATTGGATGAATCCATACTGAATCGTAATGTGAAGCGTGTTCTTGAACTTATTCTCCAAACTCCTCATTTTAAAGAATACAAATATTCCAATAAACCTGATTTGAAGGCGCACGCAGCAGTTACCCGCCAGTCAGCGACTGAAGGAATGGTTTTGTTGAAGAATAATAACGAAACCTTGCCATTTGAAAGGAAGGTCAGAAATATAGCTCTTTTCGGGTGTACTTCCTATGATTTCATAGCAGGAGGTACCGGCTCAGGTAATGTGAATCGTGCCTATACAGTCTCATTATTGGATGGTTTGAAGAATGCTGGATACCAGATAGATGAAGCATTGAAGGCCGATTATGAACAGTATATTGAGGCCGAGAATAAGAAAAATACTCCTGACTCGTCTCAGCCTTTCTCCAGATTTATGCCGGTACCTCGCCCGACAGAACTTATCCCTACTACAAAGGTGTTGTCAGAACAAGTTGCTAAAGCGGATGTTGCATTGGTTACGCTGGGACGTACTTCCGGTGAATTTGTAGACCGTAATGTCAGTGATTTTGAACTGAGTGAGGAAGAATTGCAACTGCTGAAGTCCGTCAGCCAAGCTTTCCATGCTGCTGGGAAGAAAGTGGTGGTGGTATTGAATATCGGAGGTGTAATCGAAACAGCTTCTTGGAAAAAACTACCGGATGCTATTTTGCTGGCTTGGCAGGCAGGACAGGAGGGTGGAAATAGTGTGACGGATGTGTTGAGCGGTAAGGTATCTCCATCGGGTAAGTTGACAATGACTTTCCCGAACAAGTTGATGGACGTTGCTTCTTCGACCAATTTTCCTATGGATGCTAGGGCTAATACAGATGTGAGGAATAAGGAGGACAAAAGCTCTTCAGTGAAGAATGTAGACTATACGGATTATGAAGAAGATATTTTTGTCGGTTATCGCTATTTCGATAGTTTCGGAAAGCAAGTGTCTTATCCTTTCGGCTATGGTCTTTCGTATACAACATTCGAGTATGTCAATCCGTCTGTCAAAGTTGATAATGGTATATATTCTGTTTCTATTGATGTGAAGAATGTTGGTAAGTTTGCAGGGAAAGAGGTTGTTCAGCTTTATGTCTCCGCTCCCAATAGGTTTCAGATGAACAAACCGGAAAAAGAACTTAAAGCTTTTACCAAAACTAAGGAATTGAGGCCAGGTGAGACTGTTACTGCCACTTTGAAACTGAACACTACGGATTTGGCTTCTTATGATGAAGCTTCTTCTTCATGGGTAGTGGATGCTGGAAATTATAAGTTTTTGATTGGAACCTCTTCCAAGGATATTAAGGCTGTACTTGATGTTGATGTGGTATCAGTTGTGGAAAAAACAAATGACATATTGAAACCACAAGAGACTGTTAATACGATAAAACGCTGAAGGTGAGTATAATATTATTCTTGGTTGTGATTAGGTTGATTTGTAGTGCTTAGGTAAATTAATTGTAATTGGGTAAAATTGGGAAAGAAGCTGCCTCGGAGTTATGAGGTAGCTTCTTCTTTTATTTGGTAATAAGATAAATTAATACCCTCCGTGTCCTACTTACGATATAAATCCCTATCTTTGTGGCGCTTTTTAGCTGAAAATAAGATTCAAATTAATTTAGATACAACAGAAAATGGCACAAGAAGACGTTTTTAAGAAACTCGTATCACACTGTAAGGAATATGGTTTTGTGTTCCCTTCCAGCGAGATTTATGATGGACTGGGAGCTGTGTATGACTATGGTCAGATGGGTGTGGAACTGAAAAATAACATCAAGCAATACTGGTGGCAGAGTATGGTGCTGCTGCACGAAAATATTGTCGGTATCGACTCAGCAATCTTTATGCACCCCACCATCTGGAAAGCCAGCGGACACGTAGATGCTTTCAATGACCCTTTGATTGACAACCGCGATTCCAAGAAACGTTATCGTGCCGATGTGTTGATAGAGGACCAGCTTGCTAAGTACGATGACAAGATAAACAAAGAAGTGGCCAAAGCTGCCAAGCGTTTTGGTGAGGCTTTCGATGAGGCTCAGTTCCGCAGTACCAACGGTCGTGTGCTGGAACACCAGGCCAAACGTGATGCCTTGCATGAACGTTTTTCCAAGGCTTTGAACGATAATAATCTGGACGAACTCCGTCAGATTATCCTTGACGAAGAAATCGTTTGCCCTATCAGTGGCACAAAGAACTGGACAGAGGTACGCCAGTTCAATCTGATGTTCTCAACTGAAATGGGCTCTACCGCCGATGGTGCCATGAAGATATACCTTCGCCCGGAAACGGCACAAGGTATCTTCGTAAATTACCTTAATGTACAGAAAACCGGTCGCATGAAGATTCCTTTCGGTATCGCCCAGATTGGTAAGGCTTTCCGTAACGAAATTGTAGCCCGCCAGTTCATCTTCCGTATGCGCGAGTTCGAGCAGATGGAAATGCAGTTCTTTGTGAAGCCGGGTACAGAGCTTGACTGGTTCAAGAGTTGGAAGGCTACTCGCCTGAAATGGCACAAGGCGCTGGGCTTCGGTGATGACCATTACCGTTATCACGACCACGACAAACTGGCCCACTACGCTAATGCTGCTACAGACATTGAGTTCTTGATGCCTTTCGGTTTCAAGGAAGTAGAGGGTATTCACAGCCGTACAAATTTCGACTTGTCCCAGCATGAGAAGTTCTCCGGCAAGAACATCAAGTATTTCGATCCGGAAACCAACGAAAGCTATACCCCGTATGTCATCGAGACTAGTATCGGTGTAGACCGCATGTTCCTTAGCATCATGTCGGCTTCCTACTGTGAAGAGACGTTGGATAGCGGTGAATCCCGTGTTGTCTTGAAGTTGCCTGCTGCACTGGCACCGGTGAAACTGGCCGTAATGCCGTTGGTAAAGAAAGATGGTCTGCCCGAAAAAGCGCGCGAAATCATTGACAATCTGAAGTTCCACTTCCATTGTCAGTATGATGAGAAAGATTCTATTGGTAAGCGTTACCGCCGCCAGGATGCCATTGGTACTCCGTACTGTGTCACCGTGGATCATCAGACTTTGGAAGATAACTGTGTGACACTGCGTAATCGTGACACCATGCAGCAAGAGCGCGTGGCTATCTCTGAACTGAATAATATTATTGCAGACCGTGTAAGCATCACATCGTTGCTGAAAACCTTGCAATAAAGCGGTTATGGAATAGACCGGTGCGTGAACAAACTGAAATAGTAAATAGTAAAATAGTAAAATAGTAAATGAAAAAGTCCCTTTTGTTTTTGCCTTTCTTGCTGTTGCTGGTGGGTGCTTTTATCTCTTGTGAAGAAGTGGAAGAGGCTGGAAAGTATGATAATTGGAGAGAACGCGGCGAGGCTTTTGTTGACTCGATAAAAAGGCTGACTGGCGAGAATTATGTCGCCACAGCAGAGCAGGCCGATGCTATGGAACTCGGGAAACTGTATGCCATACAGACGACTGCAAGCACTTCTGAAGGTGCTCAGTATGTCTATTGCAAGAAGCTTGTGAAGAATGAGACGGGTGAACGCCCGTTGTATACGGGTTATCATTCAAAGGTGAATGCTTATTATTATGGGACTTATGTGAATGGCGAAGAATTCGACGGTTGCTTTGACGGTTATAGTGCTATTGACCGCGATATACCTATTCCTCCGGTAAAAGAACCTACGGTTTTTGATTCATTCGTGGATTTTGAAGTTTCGGGTGTCGTTGCCGGTTGGGCAGCTGCCTTGCAGCTTATGCGGATGGGTGAGCGGTGGATGTTGTATATCCCTTATCAAAGCGGATATGGTATAAATGATTATACTGCTCCTTATTCTACAAATACAATCCCCGGAGGCTCTCTGTTGACGTTTGACTTGCAACTGGTTAGCTTTGCCGAATGAGATAAAAGAGGGTGTGTGCCGAAACGCCCCGAATATAAGAATTCCCCCTGCTATAGATGTCTATGGCAGGGGGAATCTAGTTAATGGAGAGATGTCTTCTTTAGCCTGTTGGTAGTGTGGCAGACGTTCGGAGACTGGTTCGTTTTATATTTTCTTCTTAATGGCCTTTACCCAGATTTTGTATCCATCCTCATTCAAATGCAGTCCGTCGCCGGTCAACTCACTGCGTAGTACATTTGTTCCCTTCTCTGTAAATAGTGGAAAAAGATTGATATAGGCAATGCCTTCCTCTTTGGCAAACGCCTCCAGACGGGAGTTGATTTCAGGAACCATATCTGTCTTTCCAGTCAGTTTTTTGTATCGGCCGAAACTTTCATTGAAAGGGAGTAGGCTTTGTAGGTAGAGTTTTGTGTCGGGAGATTCTTTCCGGATGCGTTCCACCGTCATGCGAATCATGTCTACAATACTGTCTGGTGCCAAGTCATGGGAAATGTCATTGACTCCGATAAGCAGGAACAGCTTGGCGGGATGTCCGGGAAGTATCTGATGCAGGCGGTCATAGATACCCATCACTTCATCACCGATGATGCCGCGATTACGTACATTCTTCTTACCAAGACGGGCAGACCAGTCACCGCCACCTTCAGTCAGGCTATTGCCAAGCATGACGATGTCCTTGCTTGTAATGGCAGGCTCATCCATAAACTGTAGGAAACGTTTGTAGTAATGGTCTGTATAAATACGCGGAATGGGGTAGATGGAAGCCGCCACAGCGTTGGCAACCAATGAACGCAGGCGAACTACGCTGTGTCCGTCTTCCGGATGTACGGCGTTGATAAGGAGTATGACGGAAGTGTCATTGTCCGGATCGATAATGATGGAGGTACCCGTGTAGCCGGTATGCCCATAGGTATTAGGACCAAACAAATCTCCATTGTTGGAGGCATAGGCTGTAAAATTATCCCAACCGAGAGTGCGTCCCAGACTGGCGGTAGTGCGTGGCACAGTACGCATGGCTTTTACACCCAGCGGACTCAGGATGCGGCGTCCGTTCCATTCACCTCCGTTTTGCAGGGCTGCGCAGAGTATGGCAATATCATCAGCACAAGAGAATACTCCTGCATTACCGCTGATACCTCCGTTCATGACACGTGCCAGCGGGTCATGAACTTGTCCGCAGAGAACTTGTCCATTAGGTTGCTTTTCAGTGGGGGCAATGTTATTCAATTGAGAATTGCGAATTGAAAATTGAGAATTGGCTACGTTGTTTTCCTTGTGTCCTTGTTTTCTCGTTCCTTTGTCAACTATCGTAATCCAGTTACCATCCTTATCACGTTGGCAAGGCAGATAGTCGGTATGCTCCATGCCGAGTACATCAAATAGGTTTTCACGTGCAAAGTCACGCAGGCTCTGTCCGCTTATAGTCTCGATAATGTGCTGCAAAGTGATGAAGTTGAGGCAACTGTATTGAAAATCAGTCTGCGGCTTGAAGTCGCGTTTACAAGTAGCAATATATTCCATAAGCCCATCAGGATTGGGAGAACCGTACTGCTTTTCTAGCTCGGCTACCGGTGCATAGGGAGGAAGACCGGAAGTGTGTGTCATCAAATCGGCAATGCGGATTACCTTTTTCTCTTTGCCGTCTTCGCTTTCCCAATTCTTGAAATGGGGTATGTAGAGGCTGACGGGGTCCAGCATACGGAGCTTGCCGCGTTCTGCCAGTATCATCGTACATACGGCGGTCGACATGGATTTGCTGCAAGATGCCATATCAAAGATAGTATTGGCAGTCATAGGCTCCACATTGGGATAAATACGCTTGTTGCCGTAAGCTTTCAGATAGGCCATCTTGCCGTTACGTACTACAGCAAGTACGGCACCGGGAATATCCTTGTTGGAGATGGCTGTTTCAATCGCTTCGTCAGCATACATCAACTTGCGTGAGTCCATTCCCACTTGTTCAGGGGCTACGCGTTGCAAGGGTTGCGCGGTGGCAGCTTGCAGACAAAGAGAAAAGAGAAAAAAATATATTGCTTTCATAATAAAGGAATTTAAGAGTGAGTAATAGCTAAATCCGGTACGCATCCACTGCCTTTTTCACCGAACCGTGCATCAACAGCAGCGCCTTGGCTTTGCCATAGTCCAGTCCGAGTTCCTCTACAATCATACGGGTACCACGGTCCACAAGCTTTTTGTTACTGAGCTGCATATTCACCATTTTGTTGCCTTTCACGCGTCCCAACTGTATCATGACGGAAGTAGTAATCATATTCAGTATCATTTTCTGTCCTGTTCCCGATTTCATGCGTGAGCTTCCCGTCACATATTCAGGCCCTACAATCATTTCGATGGCTACATCTGCCTCTGCTGCCATTGGAGAGTCCGGGTTGCTGGTGATACAGCCGGTCAGTATGCCGTGTTCGCGTGCCTCGTGCATGGCACCAATCACGTAGGGGGTGGTACCGGATGCAGCAATACCGATGACCGTATCCTTATCTGTAATATTGCGTTCCGTCAACTCTTCCCAACCGCGGTGAATGTCATCTTCGGCATTCTCTACCGGATTTCTCAATGCAGTGTCACCACCGGCAATCAAGCCGATAACCAGCGTGGGGGGCATACCGAAAGTCGGTGGAATTTCCGAAGCGTCGAGTACGCCCAGACGTCCACTGGTACCCGCACCCATGTAGAAGATGCGTCCGCCTTGTTTCATGCGGGGCACAATCTGGGTTACCAACTTTTCTATTTGAGGGATTGCCCTCTGTACGGCAAGCGCCACTTTCTGGTCTTCGGTATTGATGTCTTCCAGAATTTCACGGACTGATTTCTTTTCCAAGTCATTGTAGAGCGATGGTTGCTCTGAGATTTTTACGAACATAAGGCTATTTACTATTTGACGATTTACTATTTACGATTTGTCACTTTCAGTTGTGATATTTGATGAGTCCTTCCATGGGGCTCTTGATGATTGCACCCAGTTGGATACCCATTTCTTTGGCAGCTTCTGCCAGAACTTCCTTGTAATAGAAGGCTACGGAACCGATGAAATGTACTTTTTGATGCTGATAGTCTTCATATTGCATGACATTGCGTTTAAGGAATGCCTTAAAGCTGTTCAGTACCAGAGCGCGTACACAAGGTTCACCCAGATTCTGTGCAAGAAATGGTGACAAGCTTGCCAGGAAACGGTTGGGGAAAGGTTTACGGTAGACACGGTCGATGATATCAGCAGGTGTCAGGTCGAACTGTTTGAGGAATTTCTCTTTCAGCTCGGGTGTCATCTGATTTTTCAAGATATCGCCTACCAACAGTTTGCCCAAGCAGGCTCCGCTGCCTTCGTCTCCCAAGATGAATCCCAGAGGAGATACATTGGTGACAATGCTTTTTCCGTCATAATAACATGAGTTGGAGCCGGTCCCCATGATGCAGGCAATGCCTGAGTCATGTCCGCAGAGGCCACGTGCGGCAGCCAGCATATCGGTATTGACTTCCACTTCATTTTTCACACTGAGGTGTTTGGTTATGGCACGGTGCACCATACTTATCTTGTCGGGAAATCCGCATCCTGCACCATAAAAGTATACGGCATCCAGCTCACTTGTCTTCAGCTGAGGTAATAGCGCTGTTGCTATTTCATTACTGATTTCCTCTTCCGACTGAAAGAAAGGGTTCGTCCCTTTCGTGAATATCTGTTGGAGAAGTACTCCATTCTCTACAACACACCAATCGGTCTTTGTAGAGCCACTGTCTGCTATTAGAATCATATAAATAATGTTTAATGATTAGGGATTAGGGGTTAGTGATTAAGGATTAGTGATTAATGGTAGGTGATACTGTTTCTTAATTATAGGCAACGTATTAATCACTAATCCTTAATCACTAACCCCTAATCCTTATATTTTGATATATATTTTTCGTTTGTACAACTGGTAGCCGATACACCAGTTAATGGCGATAAACAGCAGGGCAAAGGCAAGGGAACCGGCGGTTTCACCGAAAACGGGCATGAGGACTATATTGTATAAGAATCCGTGTATGCTGATGCTGCTGTCTCCCCACGGGAAACTGATACTACCGAAAAGTATGCTAAGTACGCCGCCCAATACATACATGAACAGCGGATTCACACCGAATGCCTCGAAAAACATGCTCCACTTCTTATAGCCTTTCACATCAATAATCCAGATAAGCAATGCCAGAAAACTGGATGCCAGTCCGCAAGTGACGAGTACGTAGGTAGGAGACCATATTTTCTTGTTGATGGGGCAACCGTAGCTTAGCAGGAAACCGGAGAAAGTAAGGATAACACCTACCAGAAACAGTGTGATAAGCTGCGAATTGAGAAATGAGGCACGGTCTTCCGACTTGTTGCCATCCAGCATCAGCCGCCCTACACAGAAGCCCAGCAACACATGTGCAATGGCAGGAATGGTGCTTAACAAACCTTCGGGATCTATGCCGTTATCCTTGTACATGTGTGCAGGGGTCAGGATGGCACGGTCTACCACGGAAAGAATGTTTGTTTCATTATAGGCGAAACCGTTGCCGCACATCAACAGTATGAAGTAGCCTGTCAATAGGCCGGCTATCAGATAAGGTATATGTTTATGCTTCATGGTTAGTGCAATGATGGAGGCTGCTCCGTAGCAAAGGGCCAGCCGTTGCATGACACCCAGAATACGGATACGGTCGAATGTCCAGACGGAAGCCCATAGCTTCTCTCCGAAACTGAGGTCGTCCGGAGCGGAGGCCCAGTAATAGCAGAAACGCGAGAACCAGCCGATAGCCATGCCTATAAGGAAAATGACGATGGTGCGTTTCAGTATCTTCATGCCGGCGGCGTGGCTGAACTCGAAGTTGTATTTCTTCAGGGAAATGTATGTGGAAATTCCCATGATAAACATGAAGAAGGGAAAGACGAGGTCGGTGGGGGTCAGACCGTTCCACTCTGCATGCCGCAAGGGGGCATAGATATGTCCCCACGAACCGGGGTTGTTTACCATAATCATACCTGCGATGGTGACACCACGGAGAATGTCGAGTGCAAGGATGCGTTTACTTACTTTTGTACTGTTCATTGTAATATTTGTGTGTTAAGTTAATTATCAATCCTAATTATCAGCTGCCTTTGTACATTCGTCTACCAGATAGGCAATGGATACATAGGGGATACCTGAGTTTGTTGTCAATCCGATTTCACAAGTACGGCTGTTAGAGTAGCCTATATTCACTCCGGACGCTTCTATTTGCGGGCGGAGTTTGCGTAGGGCGTACGAGTTCAGCTCAGGATAGGTGAATCCCCGGTCTCCGGCAAAACCGCAGCAACCTACTTCTTCCGGCACGATGACTTTACTGGAGCAAAGGCGTGCAAGGGCTATAATGGTATCTGCCAGTCCCATTTTCCGCATGGAGCAGGTGATGTGGATTGCTACGGGGCGGTTAATAGGTGTGAAAATCAGCTTCTCACGTAAGAATGTATAGATGAATTCTGCAGGTTCATACAGTTTCATCTTCTTGATACATTCGAGCATGCGGTGCAGACAAGGGCTTTGGTCACAGAGGACGGGGTATTTGCCTTGTTCGCTGGCTTCCCAAAGTGCGGCCTCCAGTTCGGCTGTCTTGCGATCGGCAATGTCCAGCATCCCTTTACTTTCCCAAATGGTGCCACAGCAAAGCTTGTCCATATCTTTCGGGAAGATGATTTCGTAACCGGCTTTTTGCAACAAGGACACCATTTTATTTACCAATGGCTGCTCTACGGGAGACTTCTTTGCCAGACCCATAGTCTGGTTGATGCAGCTGGGGAAGTAGACGACTTTGTAGTTACGAGTTACAGAGCTACGAGCTACAAGTGCTGCGCTATTATGCTGCATAGTGCTTGTAGCTTGTAACTCCGTAGCTTGTAACTGATAACTTTTCGGCATAGCCGGCGTCCATAGAGGTATGCCTAATGCATTGTGCAGCCCCTTGGTAATGCCGCTCATCGCCTTTGTCCCTAATAGTGAATGTCCGAAGTTGGCTAAGGACAATACGGGACGCAGTGCACTCTTGACACCAGCGAAATGATTGGCGACAAAGTCTCCGGCTTTGTATCCCAGACTGCCTTTGGGTAATGCTTCCTGGCGGATTATATGGGTAAGGTCGCCCGTATTGATACCCATCGGGCACGACATGGAGCAGAGGCCGTCTCCGGCACAAGTCTGGTTGCCGGGATAGCGGTATTGTTTTTCGAGCAGTGCAAGGCGTGTCGGGTCCTCGCCGCTTTGTTTCAGCCGGGATATTTCGCGCTGCAACACGATACGCTGGCGCGAGGAAAGGGTAAAGCCGCAGGAGAGACAGTTGACTTCGCAGAAACCGCACTCGATGCATTTGTCAGCTACGAGTGACGTAGCTTGTCTCTTGTCACTCATCACTAATAAAGGCAGCGGCTTGAAGTTCTTGATATGGCATTGCGGGTCATCATTGAAAATGACACCGGGGTTTAGCAATCCTTGTGGGTCAAACAGCTCTTTGACGGCTTTCATGGCTTTGTAGGCGTCATCTCCCCATTCATGGCGGACAAAGGGAGCCATATTCCGGCCCGTGCCATGCTCGGCTTTTAGGGAACCGTCATATTTATCTACTACCAAGGTCTTGATGTCATTCATCAAGTCTTCGTAGCGTTTCACTTCCGCTTGGGTACTGAAGGACTGGTTGATGATGAAGTGGTAGTTGCCTTCGAGAGCATGGCCGTAGATGCAGGCGTCATTATATCCGTGGCGGGCTATGAGCTGTTGCAGTTCTGCCGTTGCCTCCGGAAGGTCTTCAATGTGGAAGGCGATGTCTTCGATGAGGCAAGTGGTTCCCGGCTGGCGCGTACCTCCCACAGAGGGGAAGATGCCGGAACGGATGGCCCAGTATTTGGAATATTCCTCCGGACGGTCGGTGAAGCGTACCGGAATATAGGTGGTGAAGGCTTGCAGGCAAGCTTCAATGGCAGATATGTTCTGTTGCAGTTCTTCCGGGGTACGGGCTTTGGTTTCGGTCAGCACTGCTGTCAACCCGGTTTCGTCGCCGGGCTCCACGCCGGGGAGGGCAGAGGAGGCAACTTCGCCTTTGTATTTTAGGAATACGGGGTCGTTGACGGAAGAAAGGCTCTTATAGTCTAGCATTTCAGCCCCTTTTACTGTCCATTCGCCGGTTTCGTCGACCAGCTTCTTCATGGCTACCACAGCGCGGCTCGCTTCTTTGATGGTCTTGAAGTAGAGCATAGCGCTGGCCTTGTAGGGATAATCATATTCAGTCTTCATCGTCACTTCCGAAAGGAACGCCAGTGTACCTTCGGAACCTACCATGAGGTGGGCAATGATTTCGAATGGGTCGTCGAAACGGACGAAGGGCAACAGATTGAGCCCGGTTACATTTTTGATGGAATATTTGTAACGGATGCGTTCGGCCAGTTTTTCGTTGGTACGTATTTCATCGCGCAGTTCGCAGATGCGGCGAATGAAGTCACGGTGACTCACTTCGAAGGAGGCGCGGCTGACGGGATTTCCGGTATCCAGCAGGGTACCATCCATCAGGATAATACGGGCGGAAATAAGCACCTTGTCGCTATTGGCGTGCGTACCGCAGTTCATGCCGGAAGCATTGTTCATGACAATACCGCCTACCATGGCGCTTTTCACCGAGGCGGGATCCGGTGCAAACTTACGGCCGTAGGGAGCCAACAGTTCGTTCACACGTTGTCCGATGATGCCCGGTTGGAGGGTTATCTGTTCGTAGTCGGCGGATATGCTGTATTTTTCCCAATTCTTGCCGGCTACGATGAGGATGGAGTCGCTAATGGCTTGACCCGACAAACTGGTCCCTGCCGCTCGGAAGGTGACGGGCAGCCCGTGGCGGCTCGCCAGTTTCAACAGTTGTGAAACTTCATCTTCGTCTTTCGAACGGATTACAATCTGGGGAATCAGTCGGTAAAAACCGGCATCCGTACCCCAAGCCAGCCGGCGAAGTTCGTCGGTGTAAATCCTTTCCTGCGGAATGAATTGTTTTGCTTCCTGCAGGAAAGCCATGTAACTATGCTCTTTCATGTTCACTTTTTTTTATTGCATCACTTCGCTTCAAAGTGCTCTGTAAACGTGTCTTACGAGGGGGTACATTCAGTCGTATACTGAATATATTTAAGTATACGACTGAATGTGGTTCTGTATACGACTGAAATAGTCTCCGTATCAGGCTCTTTTCCCTTCCTTATTTATCTGTAAATTTATTTATATAAATAATACTTTTTCGACAGCTTACGGAAGTCTTCGGCATCTTTATACCAGTAGTCGCGTATGTCCTCCCAACGGTTCCGTTTCGAGAAGCGCTCGCGTATCTGCCGCGAACCGCTTACTTTGTCGAACATGTTGAAACGTCCCTTGTCGGCATGGTCAAACACGGCACGGTCAGGATAGAGGGCGGCGACTTCCTGCATGACCAGGAATTGCAGGTCGCTCAACGGTGCTTTGCCGAAATCCATGATGTGCACTTGCACACCTTGCAGCAACTCGCCTTTGCCTACGCTATAGAACGGCTTCAGGTACATCGGTCTGAAGATGACCCCCGGTACGTTCAGACGGTTCAGGTTTCCGGCCAGCTTTTCCGCTTCCATCCATGGTGCGGCAAACATCTGGAACGGAATGGTATACCCCACGCCGATAGACATATATCCTAGTTCACCCAGAATGCCGCTGACGGGGTAGAAGAATGCAGAATGAGGATGTGGAATGTGTGGAGAGGAGGGAACCCATTGCAGTCCGGTTTGGGTATAATCCATCTTGCGTTTCCAGCCTTTCATCTTCACTATGTGGAGATTACATTGTTCCCCATCCTTCAACATCTTCTCGCCATTGAGCATCAGTGCCAGCTCACCGCAAGTGAGGGCGTAAAGGTACGGAATTTTAAACTGGCTTACAAAAGAAATGCAATCATCTTCAACCAAGTTGCCTTCAATCTTCAATCCGCCTACGGGATTGGGCCGGTCCAGCACAATGAATTCCTTGCCGTTTTCGGCAGCGGCTTCCATGGCCAGTCCCATGGTGCTGATGTAGGTAAAGGAACGGCAACCGATGTCTTGGATATCATACACTAATACATCCACATCTTTCAGCATGTCCGGCGTGGCCTTGCGGGTCTTTCCGTAAAGCGAATAGACGGGCAGTCCGGTAGTCGCGTCTTTGATGTCCGTCACATGGTCGCCTGCGTGCACATCGCCGCGCACACCGTGTTCGGGGCCGTAGAGTGCCACAAGGTTCACGTTGGGCGCCTCGTGCAGGATGTCAATGGTGGACCTCATCCGGTTGTCCACCCCCGTCGGGTTGGTAATCAATCCTACACGCTTACCTTCCAGGCATCGGAAATTCTGTTCTTTCAGTACCTCGATACCGGTCTTTATTCTGATCTTCTGTGCTTGCATCGCACCTCCGCAAAGGAGGCAGAGCAAGGATATAATAATAGTCCTCTTCATAACCAATCACTAAATATTACTCACAAAACATTAATCATTAACCATTAATCATTTTTTTCCATATTCCGGGTCTATCCTTCTGTCTGCAAAAATGGTGACAACAACCGTGGCGAAACAGCATATCATTACCAACCAGAAGAAGTCCGTATATCCGATAGCCTCCTGGATATATCCCGCAAACATACCTGGTATCATCATGCTTAGTGCCATGAATGCGGTACAGATGGCATAGTGGGATGTTTTGAATTCACCTTCGGAGAAGTACATCATGTAGAGCATGTAGGCCGTGAAACCGAAGCCGTAGCCGAATTGCTCGATGGCGATGGCGGTGGAGATGGCAAACAGATTGTCGGGCTGGGCAATGGCAAGATAGACAAACGTCAGGCATGGCAGAGTCATGCATCCTGCCATCCACCAGATGGATTTTTTCAAGCCAATGCGTGATGCGAACAATCCTCCGAGGATACCGCCCAGGGTGAGGAATATGACTCCGATGGTGCCGTATACGATACCTACTTCTGCTGTCGATAGTTCCAGACCTCCCGATTCTTTGGAGGCAACCAGGAAAGGCATACACATTTTGATGAGGAATGCTTCAGGCAGGCGGTACAGCAACATGAACACGATGGCCAGCAATGCGCCCGGTTTGGTGAAATAGGTGGCGAATGTTCGTCCGAATTCTCTGAATATGGCTCCTGCAGTGGCGGCATCGGCAGCCAGTGTTGACTTATCTGAGGTGGGTTTGGGGACTGCAAAGAGGTGATAGAACGTCACCAGGCTGAACAGAACGGCTGTAACCAGCATCGTGATGGTCCATGACAGCGGAATGTTTTCGGTTCTCAGTTCGATGGCGCCGGCAATGGCTACGAGCACGCCTTGTCCGAAGATAGAGGCGAGCCGGTAAAACGTGCTTCGGATGCCAACGAAGGCTGCCTGGTCACTCTGTTTCAGTGCCAGCATGTAGAAGCCGTCGGCGGCAATGTCGTGTGTGGCAGAGGCAAAAGCCGTGATGATGAACAGCATTAGCGTGATGCTGAACATGCTGATGGGGGTTGTTCCGGCCGCCATAGTCGCCTCGTCCGGCCGTGGAATGGACAGCGTCAGCAGGATGAATGCCACAGACATCAGAATCTGCATGGAAAGGGTCCACCATCTTTTGGTCTTGATGATGTCGACAAACGGGCTCCAGAAGGGTTTGATAGTCCATGGCAGATAGAGCAGGCTTGTGAACAAGGCCATTTCTCCGTTCGGTACGCCCATTTTAGTAAACATCATCACGGAGATGTTGTTTACGATAAAATATGGAATGCCTTGTGCAAAGTACAAGGTGGGTACCCATGCCCATGGCGATATGTTTTTTGTATGGTTCATGATATTGATTTATTGTGTTCTATTCGATTATTCATACAGCTTGTCAATGCTGGCACCTATATAGTAGTGCAGCAGTATTGCATCATACTTATACCCTTGCTCGCCCATCACGGCTGCACCTATTTGGCAAAGTCCCACACCATGCCCCCAACCGGCGCCGGTGAGGATGAAGCGTCCGGGAATGCCTTCGGAGGACAACTCCTCCTTGTCCACCACGAAGGCAGAGCTGTAGAGGTGTGAAGTAGAGAGCGTACGGCGAATTTCCAGCTCCTTGCCGATGGTGAGCGTGCGCTTGGTTCCCACAATCTTCAGTTTCCAGAGGCGTCCGCTGGTTCCGCGGGCTATGGGGATAAGGTCGATGATTTGTCCGTAGTCAATGCCTGAACGTTTCAGAATGAGGGCTGAAAGCTCTTCTTGGGTATATTCCACTTTCCAGCGATAGAAGTCCGTAGTCTCCTGGTCATAGTTATTGAGTACCTGCGAGAGGATTTTCTTGTCGGTGGTGTTGCAGAATGCTTCGGGGGAGGTACGAATCCAGCGGTCCGCTTCGACTTCCTGCGTCAAATCGGGCAGTGTGGCGTGCGTTTTGCTGTCTCGTTGTTGGGCAAGATAGGGATATTTGATGTCTTCCCAGCAGTATTGGAACTCCTCGAAAGCACCGCCGCAGCATTTGGAGAAACGGGCGTCGCAAATCTTACCATCAGATGTCAGTACCTGGCCGCGGGTAGCGGAGATGGCTTGTTTCACAATATCGGTAGAGGCACGTGTAATGCCCTGGTAGCGTTGACAATGGTCGTCGGCACATACATCGAAACGTGTGTGGTCTTCTCGGTCGTACCAGCGAATCAGCTCTTCGTCGGTCTGCGTAAAGGCCGAGTAGTTAGCTTGGGCTTCGGTGATTTCCTTATTCTTTTGTATTTGTGCCAGTAGCCAGCTTCGGGAGATGACAGCGTGTGCCTTGAGCAGCTCCAGAGAAGCGGTGGCACTCATCTCGGAGGAGATGACGCTGGTCAGATAATCTTCTACATGGATGACGTTGATGCCGGTGAGCTTTCCATTCTCAACGATGATTTTGAGAGCACCCAGAAAACGCTGGTCTTCCTTGCGCTCCCAATGGAAATTGATGCCGATGGTAACGTCCAATAGTTCGAAGGCATCGGTCTGCTCGTGTTGCGGTTCAAACAGCAGTTCGTCATACCGGCGTCCATTCCAGAGAATCTTGCCTTCGTCGTAGGTCACTACCTGCTTTCCGCTGACTTCCGTTCCGTCCATGCGATACGGATTCAGCAAAACGAATTCTATCTGCGGTTCAAACAGAATGCCTACTTGTACTTTGGGCTCTTTCATAATGGTATTTCTTTAAAATTAGAGTTCTTGGATTTCAGAAGTCATATTTTTTCCCTGATACGCTGCCGTACCTTGTGGAAATCTGTGGCAGAGAGGCATACTTCACTTAATATCTGCGCCACGTCTTCCGCAGTGATTTTCAAGAAATCCTTTTCTACGGGGGTGATAAAGACACCTCCCAAGTCGACGGATGCCGGGCTGCTCAACAGATTGGCTTCTCCTTCGGCAGTATAGCAGGCGGGGCGGTGTTTCTCGCGCGGGAAGACAAAGACCACCCAACGGTCGGCCTCGTATAGGACCAGTACGTTCATCATCGGCTCGTCTTCTTCGGGTTTCACGTCCAGAGAACGGTAAATGATGTCGAACAAGTCTGCCGCGTCCTCTTTGGAGGTGGATTCAATCACAAGTGTGGCACGGGGAGCGTCGTCAAGATACCACAGTGCTGCTTTCCTATAATCGGCTATTTTCCCGGCAGTCTGTCCGCGCCAGTCCTTTTCAATAGGCATGAACCCTTTGTTTCCTGCCTGGAAATGAGCATGGTCGGGGGCGGAAGCACCACATTTGGGACCGTTGTAGAAGATGGTGTAATCCGTCAGCGCCTCGGCCAGCTCCAGCATGTCGGTGAAGCGGGTGGCTATGCGTTGAGGGGTATGTGCCAGTTCCGGTACTGTCAGGTGGCGGGGGAAGATGGGGAACGGATTCACCAGAATATTGTAGTGTCCTCCGAACGGGATACCTTTCTGTACCGGCGGCAAATTGGCCGGGCACAGAAAGCATTTCCGTTCCAGGATGGACTTGGCATCCACTTTGGCACCGGAGGAAACGATGCGTGCCGGGTTGAACTGTACCTTATAAGGTATCCCGTTTACATTCAGCTCTTTCACCCGCACACCGGAGAGGGCGGCATAGTTGTTGCGTGCCGTCTCCCAGGATGCCAATTGTCCAGTCAGAAGATGGTGTATCGTTTGATTCATATCACTTGTTTTTGTTCATCGCTATGCGTGCCTGAAGTTCCCAGGTACGGATGCGGTCTTTGTAGAGGTTGTGTCCGTTCATTTTCACGATGTCCAGTGAGGCATCGGAGTTGTCGTCCCAGCGGCGGCAGAGGTAGACCACGTCGTACACGCGTCCTATCTGGTACTGGCGGGAGAAGTTCAGTCCCAGTGCATAGTCTTCGCCATAGCTGGTATTGGGTACTTTCACTTCGCGCAGCACCGGGGTATAGAAGGCGCGCGGGGCACCCAGACCGTTGATGCGGAGGGCGTTGTTGCGTCCGTTTGCCGGAGTCCATTCCTTGTGGTCGATGATGCCCGGAGCAATCATGTTCATGTTGAAGTCCGTCATCATATAGGTGCCTACTACCATGGCGCAGTTCTGCTCGTAGAAGGCGCGGACCATGATGGCGAGTGTATTTTCGTCTTTGTATACGTCATCGCTGTCCAGCTGCACGGCAAACTTGCCACACTTGGGGTGGTGTACACCTACATTCCAGCAACCGCCGATACCGAGGTCGTTGCGTTCGGGGACGATATGGATGAGGCGTTCGTCGTCCTTGAATTCGTCGATGGCCTCCGTTGTGCCGTCTGTGGAGTGGTTGTCGATGATGATAAGATTATATTTGAAGTCTGTCTTCTGCATCAGTACCGACTTGATGGCATCGCGGATGGTACGGATACGGTTGCGCACCGGAATGATGACCGAAGCTTCATACTCAAAGTTACCGGCAGAGAACTCAATCTTCTTGAACTCCGGTGCCAGATACCCCCCGATTTCTTTCAGATGTTCGGTACATGCCTGCTCCATCTCAATCTGGCGGTCACGGTTTTTGGGGTCTACATAGTCGAAAATCTTTTCGCCGCTCTTGCGGGTATCGTTTTCCACCTCGCTGTATAAGTATTCGTTGATATGTACCAAGTCTGAATGTTGGCTCAATTTCAAGCGCAGGTCGTAAAGTCCGGCGAAGTTGTAGTCAGACTTCATGTGTCCGGCGGCTTCCTTTAGTTTTTCGGTGTTGAAAAGGAGCAGGGAGCCAAAGTTGAAGTCATCCCTCAAGGAACCGAATTGGTAGTCGATTACCGGAGCGTTGCTCTGCTTGCCGTCTGCTATTTGGTAGTGGTCGGCATATACCATACCGGCGCTTGAATCTTCAAGGATGTGTATCATACGTTCCAGTGCAAACATACCCATTTCGAGCGTAGTCTCTTTGGTATAAAGCAATGTGTATTCTCCTTTGGCTGCATTAGCAATAGCTTTGAGAGTTGCACTGCTGTAGGGCATGTCAACAAACAATATTTCGCAGTCCGGGAGCGATTCCAGAGTGGCATCGGTCGTGATTAACCGGATTTCTTCTATAAGTCCTGTCGCCTGTAGGCTATTCACTGTTTTTTCTACTTGTTCTTTTCCTGCGTAGGGAAGAAAGCAACTGATTTTATTCATGATATATCTTTTAATTTTTAATTCTCAATTTTTAATTCTCAGAAGTCCCACTTCCCCGCTGGTTGCCGTGAATAGAACTTCGTGGCCGTTCAACGGAACTACGGTACTGATGAGTGAATTTCCTATTTTATGTTTCCACAGTACTTTGCCTGTTTTTCCTTCCAGTGCGAAGATAAGTCCTTCTTTGGTACTGCCAAACATTACCCCCTCTTTTTCCACTTGCATGGAGGGGGCATGCTCATAACCGAAACCTACATTGGTTGCCCACAACTCCCGCGGAGTATCTCCTTGAGCTGCATAGCAAACAATGCTGTCGTTCATCGTTTTGCTATAGATACGTTCACCGTCTTCGGAAAGTCCGATGGTCTCGCGCACCATGGACTGGAAGGTGCGCCACACGGTATTGCCCGTATGGATGTCTATGGCGGTCATGGCGCGTTGCGGGTCGGTAATGAATACTTTGCCGTCGGTGGCTACCGGCCATACGGCGGCTGGAGAGAAGTGCATACGGGTCAGTCCGCCCGTCCATTTCCATAGTTCATGCCCGTTTGCCTTGCTCAGGGCATACAGTGTATTGTCCCATGCGCCGAAGATAACTTTGTCTTCCGTCACCAACGGCTTGGTCTCGATGTAGCCCTTCACGCTGGTGTAGGCCCAGATTACTTTTCCCGTATGGATGTCTATGGCACGGAAAGTGGCGTCACTGGCACCGATGTATGCTCTGCCGTCTGCGATGGTCACGGCTCCGAGCACCGGTTCGGCGGCTTCTACCGTCCAGAGCAGGCTGCCGTCTTTGGCGTTCAATCCGTAGATGCGACGGTCAGCAGACCCGAATACAACGATACCCTCGCTTACGGCCGGAGTACCGACAATGCGCTTGCCGGATTCAAAGCTCCATAGCTTTTTACCGTTTTTCAGGGCGTAGGCTGTCAGCTGTCCCATATCGTCTCCTACGAACACTTTATCTTTTTCTACGGCGGGAGAGCAGTAAATGCCTGCGCCCGTCTGCACCATCCATTGCTCCTTTACTTGCGGATACTCCTTGTTGACCGAGAAGTCAGGATATTTCTCTGCCTTTCCGTTGCGGTCGTAATACTGTCCGGTCAGCGAGAATGCTGTCCACTGCTTCTTGGGCTCGCCGATACGTTGCGTGTATACCCGGATGGAATCCCCGGTTACTTCATAGATGCCGTAACCCGGTTTCCCTTCTTTGTCGCACAGGTTGCTGCGCATCAGTACGCCCGGAATGCCGTCGTAACGTAAATCCCGGTTGCTGTGGTAGTGTCCGCCGATAAACAAGCGCACGTTGTAGGGGCGGACGGCATCCGTCACCTCATACCAGTTGTCCACATCCCCGTCCATTAGCGGGTAGTGGGTGACAAGTATCACCGGTTTGTCTTTGCCGTTTTTATCCATTTCTTCCGTCATCCAACGGATATCTTGCGGCACTACATGCCCGTAGGCCATACGCATCAGCGGACCGGAGTTGAAGCCGAGGAAAAGGAATCCCTTATGCTCGAACTCGAAGCGTTCGCCGCCAAAGATTTCTCCGAAAGCGGTACAGCCGGAGTCGCTCCATTTCGTTTCATGGTTGCCTAGGACTACGTGGTAGGGGACCTTCAGCAAGTCAAGGCACGATTTCACTTTTTCCATGGTAGTACGGTCGCCTTCTTCGGTCAGGTCGCCCGTCACCAGGACAAAGTCGATACTGTCGGTGGCATTAATCTGTGCCACGGAACGCAGCAGGTCCTCTGTGGGATTCGGATTGTTCGGGGTCAGATGAATGTCCGTCAGTTGGGCAAAACGGAATGTCCCTTGCTGTGCCTGCATCCCCAGGGGGAGCAGGCAAGCCATCAGGACGATTATTAACAGTCTTCTGTTCATAGATGATGATTGGTTGATATTACTTGTTGTCGTTGAAGAATGTCAGTACAGCATTCATGAGTGCCTCTCTTTCAGAATCAGTACGTATGGATTCAAAAGGGAATCCCAATACAAAAGTCTTGTAGTCGCCCTGGTAGGCCACACCGGCACTCAGGTTGTTTTCAGAATACCGCATTACGGTGTGTGCATCTTTGGTTGCCGGTTCAATGGCGTCCGGTGATTCCACCACATACGAATCGGCATTCAGCTCATTGTGATAGGTATAGTTTCCTGAAAGGGCGGGGAACGGAGAAGCTACGCTTTTCACCTTACCCATTGTAGCCGCTTGTCCCACACGCCACTTATATTTCAGTACTTCCATCGCAAATTTCTTGTCGGCTTCGTCGGCAGTTGCAAGGCGGTTGTCCCATAAATCCGTTCCTACAAAAGCGCCCGAAACAAAGATATTTCCACCTTGCTTACAATAAGCCACAATAGCCTCCTGCATCGGTTTGCTGAAAGTCTTGAACTCCAACGGTTTTACGCCTCCCCGTCCCATCTTGGTCTGGCATTGCTTCCCAAGTATCAAGTCCACATACCTATACTCCCTCATATCCACTGGAGTATTCTTCTCTCCCTTTCCTACGGGGGAGAGACTTTCATTACTAACCGATACAAACGAATATCCCGCTTTCAGGATAGCGGCACCATGTATGGCAGGATAATCGAACGTATTTCCTGCAATCACTTGAGTTTCGTAGTTCCCATAGCTGTCGCCGAAACCGGAGGCATCGTCGTCCATCCAGGGAATGGAACGGCGGTATTCCTTCATCTTGCCAATGTAGCTGATGTCCCGGATATAGGGGACCCCGTGGTCCTGCTCATCCAGAAATCCGGCAAGGAGGGTGTCGGCGGGGGTGGGTGCCGTAAAGTCGGCAGGGGCACTGATACGGTCGAATCCGTTTATCACCAATACGGTACCTTTGGAATTGAACGCCCGTCCGGCAGAAAGAATTTCGGAAGGGAAACTTTCACCGCCCTTGTTGACAGCGGTAACCTTGTAGCTGCACACCATGCCGGCGGGGAGTGTGGTGCGGTAACTGTTGCCGTCCACCAATACTCCGTTGTCGAAATCTCCGTCGCCGATGCGGGTATAGACAATGTATTTCTCTGCTATGGCAGTCGGTTCCAACGCATCCGCTACGGGTCGCCAGGTCAGTTCCACTTCATTTTCACCGGTCATGCGCAGGGCCATGTGGTCTACCGGTAGCGGTTGCACTACATAATCCATGTGGTATTGTGAGCAGAGGAACTGCAACATACCTTTATAGATGGCGCGGCTTACGGTGAAACGGAAACGTGGGTCCAGTCCGTAGCGCATGTCTGCAAAGTTTTGATGGGAAAGCAGTTCGAGCAGCATGGTAGGTACGCGGGGTACACGGGCCTCATAGTAAGATTGGTTCCATTTGCCACGGCGTGTCCATTGAGGTTCGTAGAGGGTACGCACGTCACGCACGATGTTGGACTGAATCAAGTCTGTCAGGTCGTGGCTCAGATAGCGTGATGCTCCGTTAGCGAACTTCTCATTGTAGGCGTTGGTATAGTAGATGCCGAGTGTCCCGATGATGGAATCGTTCAGTGTAGTTCCTGCATCGGAGTGGAAGGCGAAGGCCATGTTGACGGGGATGTTCAGCCCTCTCTCCGTCGGATTCACGGCAGAGCCTCCGGAAAGGTAGTTCACCCAGATACCACGGCATTTGTAGTCGTCGGTATAGTCGTTCTTTCCGTTGCTTTCTGAATATACGCTGTCCGGTATGCCTGCCCATTGCAGCCAGTAGCGGGCGGCTTCGCAGAAACGGGGATAGTTAGATAGTTGATAATTGATAGTGGACAATGGAGAATAGGTTACACGGTCTTGGATGTTGCCTGTATGGGTGTTTTGCAGGTTGCGGGTGTCGGAGCTTTTCAGGTTTTCCGTAGCGCCCTCGTTGGAGATGCGGCGGGCGATGTTCCCCATACCGCCGCCAATCTTCACGGCGTCGGCGGTGATGATTCTTCCTACTTTGGAGGAAAGGTTGCTCAGAACGACTTTGCATTCATTGTTCCGGCCGGCATTGAAGCCGAAGGTGCCGAGGTAAATCCAGGTGCCGCCTCCCATTTGCTGGTTTACCTTGAACTGCGTGGTGCCGCCTTTGTGATAGACGGTGTAAAGGGCATCGTCCGCGCTGTTTGGCAAGGTTTGGTAAGAGACGTATACGGCGTATTGTCCGGTCGAAGGAATTTCGGGAATCCATTCGGCGGTGCTTGCGTTTCCTTTCTTGATGGTTTCTATGGCGCGGTAGGTGCCTTCCTTGAAAGGATTCTCAAAGTCTATGTATTGGGGGCGCAGGTGGGCGAAGCCTTGTCCTTCTCCCTGACTCCAGAGCTTGTCACCGGAATTTTCTGTATAGACGGAACGGCCGGTCAGGCAACCGTCATTGTCTACGATGACTTCTGCCGTCTGGCAATCGCGTTCGCGGGGAAGCAGCACATTGGCACCGGCATTTTCCAACATCGGTACAAGGAAGGGCAATACGTAGCTCTGGGTGTAGAGGTCTTCCACGGTCTGGAAGATACGTGCACGCTGCCATTCCCAACGGTCGAGTTTCGGCTCGTAGTACCAGCCGTGGCTTTGCCATAGGGCGATGTGCCGGTTATGCAAGCCGTTGGTGGGGGTGTAGGGGGAGGAAACTTCGGTAACCAGAGGCTTGGAAGCGACGGGGCTGAATGTCTTCGTCTTTTTGTCTTTTTTACTACGCAGGACTTGGGGAACCAGTTCTTCGATGCTGCGCTTGTTGGTACGGATTTGCAGCTTGTATTTGGTAAACTCCGCCGGTAGCAGGGCACTTACGCCCTGGTATATTTCGGCTACATTGTCCTCGCGGAAAGGAATATAGGCACAGTTCATGTTGGCAAACAGTTGCAGTGTATTTCCTTCCACGGCCACTGAGTCGATGCTGATACGTCCTACGGAAACTTCTTTCCGTGCGGTGATATCCAGGAATTTCCCGATTGCCTGGCGGACATCCGTCGGAAGTCCTTGCGCGCCTCCCGCGTGGGGGAAGAGGGAGGCGGCAAGCAGACTAAGTAAAAACTGACGTCTTACATTCATAGATGATGTATTAAGTTAATTGTTCTTTTTATCTTTCTTAATCAATAGACAGAGACCGATGAAAGTGAACAGTGCATTGAAAATCAGCAATTCGTAGCTGAATTGATAACCTCCGAACCAGGCTTCGGAATTCTTCTGCAGAATGAAGCAGAGAACCGGGGAGGCGATGGCAACTAACGGGATGTACTTGTCACGCACTTGTTGTTTCATGAAAATGCCGAAAGCAAACAGACCCAGGATAGGACCGTAGGTATAGCTTGCCAGAATATATACAGCATCGATGACACTGGTGTTGTTCAGAAGATTGAATACGAAAATGGTGATTCCCATGACAACCGCCATGCCGATGTGCACTTTCTTGCGCATCTTCACAACCGTCTCTTCCGATTTGCCTTTCGTTCCCAGAATGTCTACGGTGAAGGAAGTGGTCAGCGCGGTGAGTGCCGAGCCTGCGGCTGAATAGGCAGAAGAAATCAGGCCGATGATGAACAGTATGCCCACAATGGCAGGGAAATAGTTGCCGGTGGCAATCAGCGGGAACAGTTCGTCACTCTTCTCCACCGCAATCTGCTGGTTGGCGGCAAAGATGTAGAGCAGCACGCCCAGCATCAGGAAAAGCAGGATGACGAAGAACTGCGAAATGACACTGGTAATCATGTTCTTCTGTGAGTCCTTGAAGTTCTTGCAGCTCAGGTTGCGCTGCATCATGTCTTGATCCAGCCCGGTCATGGCAATCATGGTGAAGGCGCCGGCGAGGAACTGCTTGAAGAAGTACTGCTTGCTGTTCACATCGTCGAAGAAGAAGATGCGGGACATGTCACTGTCGGCAATGGTGCTTACCATACCGGTAAATGACAGATTGAGGTCGGAAGCGATATACCAGATGCAGAGTACGACCGACACCACCAAGCAGAATGTCTTCAGAGAGTCTGTCCAGATAAGAGACTTTACGCCACCCTGGAAAGTGTACAACCAGACCAGTGCCACCGTGATGGCCACGTTCAGCAGGAAAGGCAGTCCGAAAGGTTCGAATACCAGCAGTTGCAGCGTCAGGCATACGAGGAACAGACGGACAGCGGCACCGAGCATTTTGGAGATGAAGAAGAACCAGGCACCCGTACGGTAGGAAGACATGCCGAAACGGTTCTCCAGATATTCGTAGATGGATACCAGGTTCATTTTGTAGAACAGCGGTACCAGCAGATAGGCTATGATGAGCTGTCCGGCAATGAAGCCCAACACCATTTGCAGATAGCCGAAGCTGCTGGCGGCAACCATGCCGGGTACGGATACATAGGTCACACCTGAAATGGCGGAACCGACCATGGCGAACGCCACGACATACCAGGATGACTTGCGGTTACCCACAAAGAAGCCGGCGTTGTCTGCCTTCCTTCCTGCAATATAGGATACCGTGAACAGTATCGCGAAGTAGGCGGCTATGGTGATGATTACGGATAGTGGAGTCATAATGTTTATTTACAATTTGTTCATTTACAATTTACAATTTGCCATGCGGCGTTTCTTTAGTATAAACTGTTGTACCTTCCCATTTACTTTTGAATTGTACCTTCTCTGAAATTGTACATTGTAAATAGTGAATTGTACATGTCTTTATTCTTCGTAGAGCAGGTAGGGCTTGCGCTGTACCTTGAATTTCTCTACGTCGTCTTTCCATCTTGCCTTGATTTCTTCGGCGCTCTTCCCTTCCTTTATCATTTTGCGCACGTAGTCGGTGCCTATCAACAGTTCGAAGAAGGAACGGAAGAAGTGATCGTCCATGTTCAGATTCCGGTAAGCGTCTATCACGTAACTCAGGTCAATACCGCGTTTCCAGATTTCCTCGTCGCTCATGTTGCTCAGGTTCACGCCGTGGCAAAGCTTGTCCAGCTGGGGTGGATTCTTGGCTCCGGGAACACTGCGCGGGGTGAAGCTGTAGCTGTAGCCCGTCATGTTGGGATGCCCGTAGACCTGGAAGGGGAGGTCGGTTCCTCTTCCCAGACTGACCGGAGTGGCCTCGAAATAGCAGGTCGAGGGGTACAGATAGATGGACTTCATGTTCGGCAGATTGGGGGACGGGGGAATCGGCAGCTTGTATAGTGTCTGGTGCGTATAGTTCTTGCAGGGAATGACGGTCAGGTCGCAAGTGCGTGACGCCGGCAACCAGCGTTCGCCGTTTACCATCAGGCCCAGTTCGCCCAGCGTCATGCCGTGCACCACGGGAATCGGCAGCCAACCTACACCGGATTTATATTTCATGTCCAGTATCGGGCCGTCCACGTAGTGTCCGTTCGGATTGGGGCGGTCCAGTATCAGCACCTTGCGGTTGTATTCTGCACAAGCGTCCATCAGCCGGCACATAGAGGCATAATAAGTATAGAATCTTAGGCCTACATCCTGGATGTCTACCACAAGGATATCGAACTTGCGCATGGATGCTTCGCTTGGTTTTCCGGATTTCCCGTCGTACAGCGAGAGGATAGGTACTCCGGTCTTCTTGTCTACCGAGCTGGACACGTGTTCGCCTGCGTCGGCATCTCCTCTGAAACCGTGTTCAGGGGAGAAAATGGCTACTACATTGAACTTGTTTTCCAGCAGAATGTCCAGCAGATGCTTGTCTCCTATCATTCCTGTATGATTGGAGAATATGGCAATTCGTTTATCTTTTAGGATTGGAAAATACTCGGAAGTCTGTTCATCACCTAAAATAACTCGTTCTTCTTGTGCCCGGCACAGTAAAGAACTACATAGCACAAAGGCTAAAAGCAGCAGTTTCTTCATAATAGTATTATTAAGGAGGACGTTGTTTGCAACAAAGATACGTTTTATTTTAATATCAAAAACACTTATTTGGGTATTTTTAGTATTATCAATCATAATTTGCAAATAGTCAACTGTTCACCTTATTAAATAATGGTTGAACTGCATCAGCTGCGTACGGAAATACTTTTTATAAAAAGAGTGAGGGCCAAGTTTGCCCTCACTTTGGTACAATCGGTGGGAGTGCCGGTTCATTCTTCTATTCTTACCAGATGATAAAGTGTTCCCCGGTTCGATTTCTTGTTGAGGATGTCCAGCTTGCGGAGCGTGCGCCCGAAAGCTGCTATCCGGTTGATGGCCAACTTATCCCTCGTTTTCTGTTGCAGGTCGTTGAAAATCTGCATGGCTGTGAGCCATTCGCCTTCTTCGCTCTCCTCCGCGCCACGGAAATGGCAAAGGAAAAGTTCTTCCAATGGGTCTACCCGCTCGAATTCCCGGTTGTACTCCTTTACGATTGCTTCGTCAGTGTCGTCCAGCCAGTAGCGTTCACCCTTCATGATGTCGTGCATGGCTTGGGCATAGAGCTGGTGATAATTGATAGTGACGTTTGTCTGGATAGGACCGGTCACTTCGATGCAGATGAAACGGCGACTTCCCGACGGGTCGGTCAGCAGGTCTTTCAGATTGCTGGTCCCGATGAAGGAGGCATAGCGGCGCATTTCCTGAATAGTGGTACCGTAGGGCTTTCGCAGGTTGGCAACCGGTTTTTGCAGGAGGTGCTTCAAGAAGCCTTGCTGATTGGCGTTTATCTGGTCGAATTCGTCGATGTTAATCAGAAAAAAGCGGTCAAGGCTGCGCTCCGCTTCCTGCTTGCTCTTGAAGTCGATACTGTCGGTGTAGCCGAAACGCAGCTCCGGTGGCAATAGGATACGGCAGAAAGTACTTTTGCGGTAACCTTGCGAACCTACGAGCAGGGGCGAGGTATTGTTGCCGTGCTGTTTGTCGATTCCCCGCCAATGTGCCACCATGCCAAGAAACCACCGGTAGAACAGTTCCCTCCAGTGGGGATTGTGGCAGGGCACGAGGTCGGCCAATGCGCGGATGCGGTCTTTGCCGTCCCAGCGTCCGGTGTTATAGAGATATTCTTCGATGGGGTTGTATAGCGGCACGTAGTCCGAAGACAGGAAGCGGGTGATGTCGCGGTCCCACACACGTACTCCCTCTTTCAGTGCCTTCATGGCGATGCTGCTGCGTACGCGCTGGTCGGCAGGTTGGAAGTAGAAGTGGATGGAGTCGCGCTGCCGGTATTCCAAGTCGCCAAGCACGGTGTTGTAGCGGAATTCGTAGCGGCGTTTCATGAACTCCTCCAGCCGGAAAGCAGTTTCCTGGTCTTTGTTTAGGCTGCTGCGGGTGCCGAAGCCTTTCAATTCCCCGTAAAGGTTATGCAGCGTCAGGCGTACAAGGGGTTCGTCTGCCTCCCGGTAGTAGTGCACCAGTGTCTGGCGCACCGCTTCTTCTTCAGGAATGCCGGCTTTGAAGCAATGTTCGGCAAGGCGGGACAGCAGCGGGCGCAGGTCGTCGCCCCGTCGCCAGTTGTCCAAATCGCGGAAGGCGCGGTCGAGGGCGGCCTCGAAGAGCAGGTTGCATGTGTCCGCCACTTCGTAGCCGGGAGTCATTCTCAGCAACGGATTGCTTTCCTGCTGTTTCCGTTGGCGGTAGTTGTCTTCCGAGGGCAGGGCGCAGGGCTGTTCCAGGCAGAAGGCCACGGCGGTGGGGCTATAATAGGGCTGTTCGTCCACGGTCATCCGGCAGCTTTGTAGGAGTGAAGGAGCCTGGAGGGTGATGGGGAAAGGGAGAAGGGGTTGGTAGCACTTCACTGCCAGGCGGTAGGCGTGGGCGTGGAATAAGGCGATATCGTCTTCATTCTTTGGAAGCCCTCCGTCGGGCAGGGTGAAGCGTACCCATATTTTGGCGCTTCGTCCGCTGGAGCCACAGAAGGCGGCAAAGGTTTGCGGCAGCAGGGCGGCTTGTTGTTTCACCAGTTCGGCTTCGGCCACCCCGGCCAGATTGTTTACTTCCAGTAGTATCAGCCCGTTGTAGGTCTTTATCCGATGTTCTCCTGCTTTGGTGCGGGTCATTTCTACGGCGGGATAGAGACGCGGCAGTCTGTCGATATGCTCATATCGGGCGTTGGTCCCTTTCAAATGCGGGATGATGCTACGCAGCTCCGTAATGTATCCGGTCTTGTTCTCTGTTTTCAGCTTTTCCATCAACATGTCCGTTTCTTGTGTGCTGACGGCCTCTTTTCCGCTTTCGCGTTCCTCTCTGATCAGTGTGATTTTCATTCTTTATCGTGTATGTAATATTCTTGTAAAGATACGCCGGGAAAGGGGGGGATACAAGCTTTTCAAGGATTATTTTCCGATTGGCTTCTTTTTGGGGGTGGAATGTCTATATGTTTCTTTTATAAAAGGTGTTTGTTTCTTTGCTTATCCCCATAGTTTTGTCTATTTTTACACCAGAGTTTATGAACAGTCCACTAAAGTGGTCTTTCTTGTTCATATTAGTGAACGGAGCAGCTCACTACAGTGAACGGTTCTGCTCACGGGCTGGGCTGTGATATAACCTTTGTACTTCAACAGACTGCGTACGTACTTCGCACGTGTTCCGTGCAGTGCTTTATCGTATAATGTAACCCTTTAACGCAGTTTGAACTATGGCTATTTTGTTTGATTGGTACGAGAATCCGGACTCGTACGACAAATCTCCGGAAGATAAAATCCTTCATCCCCGTCTCCGCCTAAATGGGAGCAGGTCTACCGATGAATTGCGGCGGGACATCCAGGCACGTTGCTCATTGACAGAAACCGATGTGACGGCTGTGCTTGATGCTGTGTCGCACGTCATGGGCAGGGAACTTGCCGAAGGAAGGCAGGTGCATCTCGACGGCATCGGCTACTTTCGCGTGTCGCTCACCACGATCGAACCGGTAGTGGCTGCTACCAAGCGTAAGTTGACGAAGGTGAAGATGGCGGGTGTGAAATTTCGTGCCGACCAGAAACTGAAAAATGAAATTGGTACCATCAAGGCAAAGGCTTTGAAGGCAAACGAGCATTCGGCTAAACTGACGGATAAAGAGATAGACCGTCGGCTGACCAACTATTTCGCCACTCGCCCTTTTATGACACGGAATGACTTTCAAAGCGTTTGCGGCATGATGCGTACTACTGCCATGCGGCATATCCGTCGGCTGCGCACCGAAGGAAAGTTGAAGAATGAGGGAACAATGCTGCAACCGATTTATGTACCCGTTTCAGGATATTACGGTAAGAATGAGTGACTTATAACTTTGAACGAAGAAATCTTGTGGTGAGGGCAAATTTTGCCCTCACTTTTTAAATTTGCTCTCACCCACCTCTTGAATGCCGATGAATAGGGCGATGCGTGCGAAAGGTGAGGGTGGTGAGGGTGGATGTGTGAAATTTAGTTTAGTTTGATGGGCGGCTGAATATGGGTATTCCCATACGGTGTATATGTTCCAAAAGGTCGGCATTCTTTAATTTGCCATAGATGGAAAGGTCTACGCTGTAAGGCAAAAGCAGGTCGTCTATTTCATCGGAAAGGCTGCTTAAAGTATTATACGTAAGTCTGTCTCCCATCAGCGTGATGTCTATGTCGGAAAAAGGCTTGAAATTTCCTTTGGCTCGTGAGCCGTACAAAACAGCCTGCTCTATTTCTTCATGTTTCCGGAAGAGATTGCATAGCTTTTCCAGTTCATTGTCGGTCAATCCGTACATAGCTCAATCGAATAAGGATGGTGTATTCAAGGATTGCATTTTCTCTTCAAATCTGCAGAATAGGGGGAAATAGAAGTTTGTGATGTTTTCATAGATTTCAGAGACTACATCGTTGTCATAATTGTGCGATGTCAGATTTCGGGCTTCTATAGTCTCCATCCATTGCTTGTCATCAATCAATCCCATTTCAAGGGCTTTGCGTATGGCATCACGGGAGCCGCGGATGTCGGTATACCCCTGATACTCGGCATAGTCCTTCATCACTTTCCAAGCCAGTTCGTGGGTATATTCAAAACGCTGTATCATGCCTTCCTGCAATAATTCGTCCACTCCATCGTTGAACGCTAATTGTTCGGACATGATTGCCATGGCTTGGCTTAATTTGGCTAAAGCCTTGCGGTAGTTGGAAAAACGCTGTATCCATCGTATGTCTTGCTGTACCATGATAGCTGTTTGTTTTTTAGGTAAGCAAATATAAGCTTCTTTTGTGTAACGAGCAAATGGACGGGTGCTTTTTCGCTTGTGAGGGCGATATGTTATAGTATTATCATTAATGAACGATTGGGAACATTTCACTGACTTCATACCAGTCCCCACAAGGTGATTGATATGCAACTTTAATCTCTACTTCATTATCCCATACTTCAAAAGAGTTGTAAGAAATACATGTCCATGATTGCCCTTGTATGCAAATTTCAGAGACGTTTGTCGATGACCAAGTAAAATTAGTGGCCCAATTTGGATATCCCATTAAACTTACAGTGATATTTGCATTGACAGCATCGATTTGGTCTGGAACTAAATTCCCTTTTTCAAAAGAAGCATTTGGATTGAAAAGTCTGAGATAGCTTTCTTTTTCTATTGTGAATCCAGAGGGTAAGACTATAGTTGCGTATAATCTGGGCATTGTAATGGTAGAACTAATGTTTTTACAAGTATAAATATCTCCTATGTAGTTTTGTGGGCTTGTTCCTCCAGTAGTACGCCATTGTACACTTGAACCGGAGGGCTGGTCTTTTATACTGAAACTTTTACTACTGTTGTAGCAGATGCACTTTGAGAGATTTCAGCGAATAGATTTTTATCGTAAGTCCACTTTATGTCCGTATCTTTGTTTATGGGATAATTGCACCGAAGTGTTATCGTATCTCCCAATTCAAATGTTGAAGGGGCATTGATTGGCATAGGTTTCATTTTGACATTGATGTTTCTTAGATCTGCGGTAAGTTCGATTGTACTTTTTTCAGGACGTACCATCAGGGTAGAATTACTACCTGCTTTAGTCCATAATACATTTATTGGAAAATGGTTTTTTCCTGCTGGAATTTGGGTTACCCATGTACTCTCGAATCGTTCTTGGTAGTTTGTTTTGAATCGTGCTTCTCCACCGACTGCTGAAATTCTTATACCTACAGATTGTTTTTGTATAGGAATACTTAAATCATAAGTGTAGTAACCATCACTAACATAGGGGTTCATTTCGCCCGTAATAGTACCGCTTATGTAGGAAGCACGTGTTGTGACATCAGAATAGAAATCCTTATCTTGTAACTCGTCTGTTTGTTCTTCTTTGTTGCAACTACTATTGATGAAGCAGATTAGTAGTACGAAAAATATGTTCTTCTTTTTCATGATATGTTTCTTGTTAGTATGTTATGAACGAAGGGAAAGTATATGATATTGATTTATGGTTCCTTTTAGAAGGTGCTATTCGTGTTTCTATACACCTTTTAAAGGGAATAACAAAAGCGTCCATACATTTGTATTTAGATACATGGAATGTATGAACGCTTTAATTAAATCCAAACGAGGTACAGCGCGATATGCTGTTTTTAGTTGATTACCAACCCGGATTCTGCTTCATGTTTTTATTTAGGGTCAACTGTGTAGTTGGAATCGGGTAGAAATAATGTTTGGCTTCATAAGTACGGATTTGTGCATCGGAGGCATCTATATATCCGTTCTTGGTCGCTTCTTCACAGTCAGGCACATTGCTTACGTTGGCGCCCAACATGGTGTTCGGGTACTTGGTTGAATCCAATTTGTCGAGCTGGTGCCAACGGATTAAATCCCAATATCGGTACCAGTTATCCATAATCAGTTCGCAACGGCGACAGCGGCGTATCTCCCAAATCAGATTGCTTACTCCCATATTATTGGCAGGATCGGCATCTGGAGTAGTTGTCATAGCCGGCAGGCCGGCACGAGCTTGAAGCTTGTTTATGGAGTTGTTGAGATCGTCTTGTGTGAGAGAACCCATTTCGGCTTTGGCTTCTGCAAAGTTCAGATAAATAACTGAAATCCAATAGAGCGGGCAGTCGGTGTATTGGTAGCCGATGTTGTTTCGGTCGCTTACACTCAATTCTTCGGGGTTATCATACTTGGCGATGCCATAACCGGTCGATGTGGTGAAGGCTGCTACACCGGCACGGCTGTAGGCGTGGCCTCTGAAAGAAAGTACCGGGTCAAGAATTTCGGACAGGCGCTTGTCGCGTACGGCCAAAACCTCTCTTATAGAGTAATTTTTGTCTGCATCCAATACGGCTGCATCGTCCTTGTTTTTCGAGGTTGTTGCCAACGGTTTTCCATCAAGGAAAAGGAAACTGTCGAATGCGTCCTTTGAAATGCCGTGCGTACCACTTGTGTTGATTGTGTAGTCAATGGTGGAGTGCCTTAGCGAACTTTGTGCATAAGGCTTGTAGAAAATCATTTCCGGATTGCTTGCCAGGCTGACAGAATTATAGTTGGCTTTGTAACTGTTACTTAGAGAGTAGTTTTTGGCCATAAGATATTCGCAGGCTGATACACATTCTTGCAAGTATTTGTTGGCGCGGCTCTCATCAGCGGCTTTGCCATTCTCGGCTTGAGTGCGATATTTGCAGTATGTACCTTCATATAAGGTGATGTCTGCTTTCATGGCATATGCCATGTCGGTGCTGAAACGTTGCCGATTGCTGTTTGCGGTAATGTGTTCGCACGCATAATTGATGTCTGCCAGCACATGGTCCATCACTTCATCCCGGTCGGTGCGTGGTCCGTAGAGGGCTTCGCTGTCGGCTGGGTCGATAACTTTGTCTATCCATTGCACATCGCCGTACATACGGACCAACTGATAGTATTCCCACGCACGGTTCATGCGTGCAAGACCTTCATAGTGGGCCTTTGTTGCTTCATCAAGAGAGGAAGACTGTACACCGGCAATGATATAGTTGGCGCGTCGGATTTCTGTGAAAGGGGCTGACCAGTTTGTGGAAGATGCGACCACGTTAGTGTAAGTCCAGTTATGGCTTTCTGCATCTACCTGGTCATCGCTTATTGTTTTGAAGTAGAACCATCCTCCACTGGCTCCGTTGCCAAAGCCGGTAAAGTTGTTATAAAAAGTATTGCACTGATTATCCAAATTATCGGTGTTGCTCCAGTATGCCGGAGTATTCGTGAAGGTATCCAAGGGGGATTTGTCCAGCAAATCGTTGCAACCGGTTAACATCGCCAGCGCTGTGACCCCATATATAAATAATTTCTTCATTGTTCTTAAGTTTTTGAGGTTGTTATAATGTTACCTGGACTCCAAATGAGAATGTGCGTGTAATAGGAGCTATACGTCCCCATCCACCGGCTGTAAGTCCATTGCCTGTACTGATTTCGGGGTCGACTGGAAGGTCATTCCCTTTGTGGAGCAGAAAGAGGTTGCTGCCACTGAAGTAGATACGTGCTTTCTCAATGTAGGCTTTGCGTGTCCACTCTTTCGGAAGGGTATATCCCACAGTTACGTTCTTCAGACGAAGATAGGACATGTCTGTCAAATAGCGGGATTGGGGATAGTAGTTGTTGCAGCCGTTAGCTATACCGGATACGGTACCTCCACTATTATTTGTACCACGATAAAGACGTGGATAACGGTTGCCTTGATTTACCTCATAACCGGTAATGGCGGTATAGTCTGAATTCCAAAGCACTTTGTTATAGCTTGTTTGGTGGGAATAGATGGCTACGTCGGCATGTACCATGGCGGGAAGGTTTAGGGAAGAAGTCGTCCAGTCCTCACGTTTGCCTACACCTTGGAAGTAGAGGTCAAGGTCGATACCTTTCCACGCTCCGCCTAAATGGAAGCTGTATTCGTAGCGTGGCATAGAGTTTCCGATGACTTTCAAATCGCCGTGGTCGTCTGCTGTGCCTTTTCCACCGTCAATCTTGCCATTGCCGTCCAAATCCTTGAACTTGACGTCTCCCGGGCCGTAATGGAAATTACCGGATTCCAGTCCTGCCTGGCTTGCAATGCCGTTTGCATAATTCCATGAGCCGTCTGCATTTTGGCTGGTGAAGTCTTTTTCCTCGAAGTAACGGTCGGTTTCAAAACCGAAAATGTCACCGTAGGTTTTACCGGTGTAATAGGTGCTGAGCAGTTTGGAATCATTGTCCCACTTTGTTACTTTAGTCTTGGAGTCACCGATGTTGAAGTTGGCATATACGTCGAAGTCGCCGAAGGTATGGCGCCAGTTCAAGTTCAACTCCCATCCACGTGTACGTAAGGTACCGGCATTTTCATAAGGAGCAGAAGCACCCAGAGTGTTCGGCAATACTTGTGCCGGTGCCAGCATGTCACGATTCTCACGTTGGAACCAGTCGAAACCTATAGTCAGTTCGTCATTCAAGAGACCCAGGTCAAGACCTATATTGAGGGTGCGGATACGCTCCCAGGTCAAAGTACTTGATACCAAATCCGGCATGTTATACATGGTCAGGAGATTAGCGTTGGCATTATTGTTTTCAATCCAATAGATATAGCCGGTACTTTTATTGTTCAACCGTTGGCTTATTAATTGTTCGAACATGTAGTCGCCCACAGCCTCGTTGCCGATTTCGCCAAAAGAAGCACGCAACTTACCATTGCTGACAATATGTTTCAGTGGGGCGAAGTAGGCTTCTTCGGAGAAGCGGTAGCCGATGGATGCAGAAGGGAAGAAGGCCCACTGGTCGGTATGGGGGAAACGGGAAGAACCGTCGTAACGTCCGTTCAGTTCCAATAAATAAATGCCTTTGTAGTCATAATTGATACGGCCGAAATAACCGGCAGAAGCGCGGGATGTATGATTCCAACTCAAATCTTGTCCATCCTTGCCAGCCATATTCAGTTCGGGGTATCCCTCTTGATCGTACATCACATTGCGGGTACCATACAGATATTTGTATTCCTCTTCTTCTGCGTTGACACCTGCCATTACATTCAGATTGTGTTTTTTGGCAAATGTTTTGGTATAGTTTACGTATGCGTTGGCCGTCCATGTGTTCTGTTTGGAAAAGTCTCTCCAGATACCGCTATTGCCTTTAGTGACGATGTAAGAGGGTACCGGTTTCCCGCTCCAATTGATGCCGTAAACGGAGTTGTCCTGCGAACCGCTGTTCATATTCTGAATGGCATATGTAAAGTCTGCATTAAGGGTCAGTCCTTTAACGATTTCAGCTTTCAAGAAAGTGTTCATACGGGTCAGGTCTGTTGTCACTTCACGATCGGCAGCTTGCTTCTGCATGGCCATGACGCGTGTGTCATAGCCGTCGATTGTGCCCGAAGGAATGAAATAAGAACCCCAACGCCACAAATATTGGTAGGTGTTGGCCCATGTGTCCGGGCGTTTATAGTTCTTACGACTATAGTTGATGCGTGCACCCACCTGTAGCCAGTCGTAAACATTAGTGGTGACATTGACTGAGGCATTGTACTTTTTTAGTTCGTCCGGGTGAATCTTCATCTGTCCTTGCTTTTCGTTGTAGCCGAAAGATAGGTAGTAATTGGTCTTACCAGATGTTCCTTGTATAGAAACATTGTGGCTCATGGAAGGAGCAGCTTTGTTGAAGTAGATGTCCTGTACATCCCAGTCAGCATAATAAAAAGGAGTGCCGTCCAATACGATATAGTCACCCACGTTACTATCGCTTTGGTAGAGGTTCATAGGACGGTAGCCGGTCTTGCCGCCGTTCTGTTGCTGCCACTTTTCGGCGTAAGGTAACAATTTGTCGAAATACATACCGAACAATTCAGGCATACCGGCACCACCGTTCATACTGGCTTCGATACCCATCTTTAATTGTGTGGGTACATCGGGATAGTCCGGCAGGTAAGTAGCTTGATCCCATGCAAAATTGTTGCTGTAATTGATGGTAACCTTTTCGCTAGGCTTTGCGCTTTTGGTATTGATTAGAATCACACCGAAAGCGGCGCGCGTTCCATAAATGGAGGAAGCGGAAGCGTCCTTCAGTACGGAAATATTTTCGATGTCTTGCGTATCGAGGAAAGAAATGTCATCCATCGGAACGCCGTCCACTACAATGAGTGGATTGCTGACTTCTCCATTACTCAATGTCCCCAAACCACGTATACGCATGGAGGCTGTCTCGTCGATGGCACCACTTGTGGTGAGAATGCTTAGTCCCGGAACAGCCCCTTGCAATGCTTTGGCTACATCTTGTTGTGGACGACCTGCCATTGTCTTGTTTAAGTCCACTGTAGAAACTGCTCCTGTCAAGTTAGCCTTCTTTTGTACACCGTAGCCTACTACTACTACTTCATCCAGCATCTCGGTATCTTCTTTCAGAGTTATTCTCATCGTTTTGGCTGCCTTCACTTCTTGTGTCTGATAGCCCACAAATGATATTTTTAGTGTTGCTCCCGGTGTTATGGTCAATGTAAACTTACCGTCTAAGTCGGTAATTCCGCCGTTGGTAGTCCCTTTTTCTACTACGCTGGCACCGATAATCGGTTCGCCGGCTGCATCGACAACTAAACCGCTGATGGTGATAGCTTGTAATTGTTCTGTTACGCCAAACGATTTATCAGGATTGGCTTGTACAGCCATCACGTTACCGCTGCTTAATAACAGTGAGCTAATTGCCACTGCTGTGAGGAGTTTGCTATGTGTTAGTCCTCGTTTTTTGTGATTTTCATTCATAAATGATTGATGATTTGTTGTTAATTAAATAGTTCTTAAATTTAGGGTAAGGGTAACAAGAGCCAAATAGTGGAGACTATTCAACTTGCAGGATTGTTTCTTTTTCCATAGGCATTTTCTCTTTTTAAAGGTTCATAACTTTATATTATCTCTTGTTTTCCTATTTGTTTGCCAAGTCCAGACGGAACTTAGTTATATATTATACAAGGTTAAAATCTTGTTAATTACTTAACTCTATTGGTTGTTTTAAGAGATAAAAAACTCGTTATTAACAAAGGTGAGAAATGATTCATTCATTTCGTCCTAACAAAGATACATTATTATTTAATATCAAGAACATTCCTTTGCATTTATTTAACTTTATATTTATACATTTGCAAAAAGGAGGTTATACACCTTATTATATAAAGAATTTAAGGTTCTTCTATATTTAAAGAATGGAATTCAATCAAGCCATTCATTGGTGTTTCTTCAATGATTTCCAGTTCGATGCCAAATTCACGGGCAACTTCCCGCAAAATGGTCGCGTAGCTGTAAGCCAATGAACCCACAAAACGAATAGGATAATTTTTGTAGTCATATTGGCAGACATTACGAGTAAAGAAATTTCTCAGATTACCGGTAATCAGCTCAAATACATAGTCATCATTGGTATAATCTGCCAAAAAATAAGATATAGTAGACAAAAAGCGATTGGGGAACGGGCGGTTATACACAGATTCCATAACCTCATTCGGGCTTATACGGAACTTCTCAAAGAAATCCGCCGTTACATCTTTAGGAGCCAAACCTTTCAGTACATCAGACAAAAACATTTTGCCCAATACAGCACCACTACCCTCATCCCCCAGGATGTAACCTCCTGCCCGGACATTCTTTACAACGATTTTCCCATCATAAAAACATGAGTTTGAGCCGGTTCCCAAAATACAAGCAATGCCGGCCTCGCATTTGAACAAGCCACGTGCAGCTGCCAGCAAATCACTCTCTACCTGAATTGGAGTTTTGAATTGTGCTACCAATGAAGCTCCCAATACATTTTTCTTTTCATAAGAAGTACATCCGGCACCATAATAATAGACTTGTTCCAATTTCCTTTTGAAAAAATGCTCGGGTAATCCTAACCGCACACTTCGGCTAATCTCTCTTCTCGTTTGAAAGAAAGGATTTAAGCCCTCTGTGAAGGCTCGCTGTATCAGACGATTATCTTCAACCAGCGCCCATTCTGTTCTCGTAGAACCACTTTCTGCAATTAGTTTCATAGGTAGTTAGTTTTAGAATTGAATACAAATATATAGCTTTTTTTAATCTTTCCAAGGCTATTTCAAGAAAAAATCATTTTGCTGGCCATACATCTCCCTTTTGCTCATGTCTTCAATCATCCAACAAAGTATTCCCACTTTTCCAACGCAACCGTGTTTTAGTCAAAACAAGACGATAACAGACTAACAATAAGATACTATCTGGCTGAATTCCAAGTTCCGTCTGGACTTGGTAAATAAACCTCAAATCCGCAACTAAGCTCTTCAGCGTCCTTCTTGCGTCTAA